>CAZSXD010000009.1:0-15963 GCA_964611075.1 uncultured bacterium | reverse complement strand
TTAAGCCCGTTGCGGTCCCGGAGGGCTTCCGGGGAAAGCCGCAGTTTTTCGAGGATGACTGCGTGGGCTGCAACGCCTGCGCCGAGGTCTGCCCGGCAAGAGCCATTGAAGTCATTGATGATAAAGTAAAAAAGCTGAGAACGCTGATACACCATCAGGACATCTGCATCTACTGCCAGCAGTGCGAGAAAGCCTGCATAACCGAAAAAGGCATAATTCTCACGAAGGAGTTCGATCTCGCGACTTACGACAGAAAGAGCGCCACGACCCGGTCGGAAAAAGAGCTTGTCATCTGCGACAACTGCGGCGAGATCGTCGCTCCCGCGGATCACCTCAGGTTCCTGGCCCTGAAGGTGGGGCATCTCCTCTACGCCAACCCCACCCTTCTGCTCATGCGCCATGATGAACTGAAATTAATTGAAGATATCCCTCTGGACAGCCCGCACAAAAGGAGCGGACATCTGAAAATGCTGTGCCCGAACTGCAGACGCGAAGTGATAGTGAAGGAGCAATGGTAATATGCACGAGATGGGACTGGCGAAGGACGTATTAAGGAAGGTCCTCGAAGCCGCGGCGTTAAAGAAAATATCCCGGATAAAAGTCGCGGATATAAACATTGGCGAAACTCTTATCACGGATAAAGAGGAGTTCTTCGAGCTGTTCGGGCAGGTATCAAAAGGCACGGCTGCGGAAGGCGTCAAACTCAATGTCACGATCATGCCGCTCACGGCGTTCTGCAAGAGCTGCAAGCATGAGTTCAAGGCAAAAGAGATGGGATCGGGATGCCCCAAGTGCTCGGGCAGCGACTTCCACATTGTTTCCGGCAAAGAGATAATGATAAAGGACCTTAAATGACGGTAACGCTCGAACTTGATAAGGAAGCCTGGATAAAAGAGCGCGTGAAGGAGGAAGAGAACGAAAAGTATCTTTCCGGCAGCTCCGATTTCATAAACGACGCCGAGATCGAAAGTCTTCTTGGGATCTACAAGGATCCCGCTAAGGGCAGGGTAAGGGACATTATCCGGAAAGCTCTGTCCATTGAACGCCTTGAGCCTCATGAAACCGCAACGCTCCTCAACGTCAAAGATCCGCAGCTTTGGCAGGAGATCTTCGCCGCCGCCCGCAAGATCAAGACCGCCGTTTACGACAACCGCATCGTCACTTTCGCGCCGCTTTACTGCGGCTCCCTCTGCGTCAACAACTGCCTCTACTGCGGGTTCCGGAGGGACAATAAGCATGAGGTAAGGCGCACCTTGAGCCTGGATGAGGTCAGGGAAGAAACGAAGGTATTGGCCGGCTCGATCGGCCACAAGAGATTGATCGCTGTGTTCGGGGAACATCCGGCAACGGATGTGAACTACATAGCGGACGTTCTGCGGACCATATACGAGGTGAGGGTGCCGACAAAGACCGGCTTTGGGAACATCCGCAGGGTTAACGTGAACGCCGCCCCGCTTTCGATCGATGAATATAAGGTCATCAAAGCCGCGGGCCTCGGAACATATCAGGTCTTCCAGGAAACATACCATCACGCTACATATTCGAAGGTCCATCCCGCGGGAACGATCAAGGCCGATTACAAGTGGCGGCTGTACGCGCTTCACAGGGCGCAGGAGGCCGGCATTGATGACGTGGCCATAGGTGCGCTTTTCGGGCTCTATGACTGGAAATTCGAGGTCATGGGCCTCCTTTATCACGCTATCGACCTTGAAAGGCATTTCGGCATCGGCCCGCACACGGTTTCCTTCCCCCGCATGGAGCCCGCCGCGAACACCCCGTTCGCAAGGCATTCGAAGTACCGGGTCAGCGACGAGGACTTCAGGAAGCTGATAGCTGTATTGCGGCTCTCGATCCCTTATGCCGGAATGATACTCACGGCGAGGGAAAAGCCCGCAATGCGGAGATCCGTGATACCTCTTGGCGTGACCCAGACAGACGCTTCAACGAAGATCGGGATCGGTGCCTACTCCGACAGATATCACGGGCAGGAAGCCGAAAGGCAGCAATTCATGCTGGGGGATACTCGAAGTCTTGATGAGGTCATCCGCGACCTCACGGACACGGGATACATCACAAGTTTCTGCACAGCGGGATACAGATGCTCCCGCACAGGCAAATGCATAATGGACCTTCTCAAGTCAGGCAAGGAGAGATGGTTCTGCAAAACGAACGCGGTGCTCACGTTCCAGGAGTGGCTCAATGATTTCGCAAGCCCGGGGACGAAAGTCGCCGGCGAAAAGCTGATAGCCAGGGAGATCGAGGAAATTAAAACTCAAATCCCCAATATTTACCCGCAATTTGCCGCGATGCATCAGAGGATCACAAGGGGCGAAAGAGATCTGTATTTCTAAATTTTGATCATTTCATCTTTATCGAAGAATATCGCCCCATATCCGAAGAACTACTGTCAACCGTCTGGACTTCCCAGGTGGTTCCCGTCCACTTTGCGTATTTCAGATCTTGATTGGAGCCAGCATCATAATAACTTATATGCGGGTTCCCGGCTCCGTCAAGAGCCAGGGATGTATACTCTCCCACCGCACTGGAACAATCAGCCGTTGTCGTACTCCACGTTACCCCTGTCCATTCCGCATATCTCAAACGTGTGTTTGTCCCATCCCAATAACTGATATGCGGTCTGCCGCTGCTGTCCAATACTAGAGATGTATAATACCCGGTCACATCTGTACTATCTATTATCTGCTTATTCCAGCTTGAGCCTTCCCAGCTGGCAAATTTCAAATCTCCGCTGCCATAATCCCAATAACTGATGTATGGCAAGTTATTGCTGTCCAACGCCAAAGATGTGTATTGTCCCAGACTCCCCGCATCATCTGCATCCTGAGGTATCCAACTCGTGCCTTCCCAGCTCGTGTATCCCAAATAGCCAAGAACCGCATTATAATAACTGATATGCGGTCTGCCATTACTGTCCAAAGCTAAGGATGAATACTGTCCTACATCCCATGAGCTTTCAGCTGTTACGATATGCCAGGCCGTGCCTTCCAGACTTGCGTATTTCAAATTTCCGCCCGTTGTAGAGTAATAACTGATATGCGGATTGCCATTGCTATCCAAGGCCAATGATGTATATTGGCCTACCTCGTCTATGCTATCAACTATTTCAATTGCCCATGAAGACCCCGTCCATTGCGCATATTTTAAATTCTTATTATCGACATCATAATAACTTATCCTCGGGTTGCCGCTGCTATCTAGAGCCAATGAAGTATATTGGCCCACATTACCGGTGACTTCGACCGTTGAGACTTCCCAGGTTGAGCCGGTCCACTCCGCATATTTCAAGTCGCCGTTCGCGGTATCATAATAGCTTATGCAGGGCAGCATACCTGAGACAGTGCCTCCTCCCGGCGGGACGCCGCCCGGGCCTCCACCGTCTCCTGACGGGTTCGAGCAGCCGAGGAGAGAAATAATGAGAATAAGGGAAAAGAAAAGAGGAAGTAATAGCTTGAAGTTTTTCATCGGATAACCTCCCGTCTTTCGATCGAAGCCGGTTCATTCTACTCTCTGAAATTCCTGTAATCAATCCTGATTTTCGTGTAAAATTGCCTCCTATGATAATCATCATCGGCGGCGGAATAATCGGCGCCTCGATCGCTTACTACGCCTCAAAGGCCTGCCTGCCGGCAGGCAGGCCGGGCATCACAGACATCACACTTATCGAAAAAGAGAAACTCCTCGGCACCGGCGCAACGCAGTACTGCTCCGGAGGCGTGCGATATCAATTCTCGACGCCCATCAATGTCAAATTCTCGATAGAAGCTTTCCCCGAACTTGAGAAATTCGACATTGGTCTTCACCGCTACGGGTATCTGATACTTGACATGAATGATGATTCGAAGCCGAGGGTCAAAATGCAGAACGATCTCGGCGTGAAAAGCGAATATTTAAAACCCACCGATATCAAGGCGCGTTTCCCGTATATCAATATTGAAGGCGTCAAAAGCGGGAGCTTCCACAAACTTGACGGGATAGCCGAGCCGGCAAAACTTATGGAGCTTTATGAAAAAGGCGCTAAAGCTAACGGCGTTAAGATCAGGAGTGAGGTTGAGGTTGAGAGGTTGGTCAAGGATGGGGGTAAGGTCGTTGGGGTGGAAACAAAAGACGGATTCATCAAGGCTGACAAAGTGATCCTTGCCGCCGGCCCTCAATCGCCGGAACTCGCAAAGACGATCGGCGTTGACATCACTATCGTCAAAAGAAGGAAATACATCCTGGCCATCACCGGACTCGATTTCGATTTCCCCGTCACGATGGAAGTGCCGACGGGCTGGTATATCAAGAAGGAAGGGACTGACGCACTGGTGGGGATGTCGGGGAAGTTTGAAAATATAGATTATGAAATGAAGGAAGAAAGCGTGAATGAAACGCTTGAAGCTTCGATGAGGCGGTTCCCTCTGACCGAAAATTCCAGCATAAAGAAAGTGAACAGCACGATGAGCGACGAAACGCCGGACAAGCACGCGGTGATAGACGATTCTATCCCCGGACTTATCATTGCGACAGGATTCTCAGGCCACGGGTTCATGCATTCGCCGGCGGTCGGGAAAGTGGTGGCAAGCCTTATAAAAGGCGAAAAGCCGAAGCTGGATGTTTCGGAGCTGAAGCTTCACCGCAAACACATCAAGGAACCGATCGCGATCTAAACAAAAAGGGCAGAGATCGCTCCCTGCCCTTTTAAATGCCTTATACCCTGAACTTAGAGCACCTTTTGGGGAGCTCCATAGGGATACGGGATGGTATATCCTTTAACAGTACTGGCTACCTCGCCGGTCGGGATAAGACCAAAATAACCGTCGCTTATCATATTTGCTGCAATGATCTCTGCGTAAGTATTGTCACCTTGCGGCAAAGGTGCTCCGCTGACCGGAATGGTCACTATGACCTGCGTCCTGTTCCTTAACATATAATTTCTTATGCCGATACTCATTGCATATGCTTCGATCGATGCGATCACATCATCACCTGGATCATAGCCGCCTACTTTATTATCTATTGAATGCAGCATTACCCATTTTGTTATAGTGAATGCCGTACTGGCTATGTCATCTGCCGTTGCGGCCGGGATCGATGCCGATATTCCAAAGGGGGTTAAGTAGCCATTTACGTTACCCCGGATCACTTCCACTGTCGCATTTATTCTGGTCAAAAGGCCCGGTCGCAGCACACCAGTTACCACCGAACCCATATAGCCAAGCGCTATTTCAATATCGCCAGAGCCCCAAGTTTCGACCGTAGCTACATCAAAATAACCTCCCGGGGAAGATCCGCCTTCCGCCGATATTATCTGCATAAGGCAATAAATGGCGATCGCTCCCCTTATCTTATCAATTGAATCAGTATTGGAAAGGTCCAATCCGTACATCGGATCGTCCTTGACAGCGTCCGCGGCGATCGTGATGCCGGCATAGTGCTGGAGAAGGTAAACGATCGCCTCGGCGGTCATGCCGTTTGAGAGCATTGTGGTCAATGGCGAAACGGTCTGGCCGATCGTTCCGTCCACTGTTCTCTTGAGAATGGCGTCATAAGGTATGCCGAGGTGCAATCCCTGGAGCAATACCTCGATGGTCGCCCCTATTGTCATGGCATTAGGAAAATCGAAATAACCGCTCGCGTCCGAAGTCGCTATCATTTCTCCCGTTATGAGCGGATTGTATAGTCCGTCCCCGTTCATATCAAGAAGAACAATAGCACCGCTGATAGCCGGATCGACAAGTCTTCCGGAATGTGTCGTTGTAGTTGCCGGCGTCCCGCCGCCCGGGCTGCTGCCGTCCCCAGAGGGGTTCCCGCAGCCGATGACATAGAAACAAAGGGCCAGTGCCAGACATATCGGGACCATTAACCTGAAGTTTTTCATATGATCTGCCCCCTTTTTAACCCAAATATTTTATCATGCCGTCCCGAGGTCGTTCAACTCTTTTAACAGCTCATCCGGGTCCAGCCCGTGGACCTCCGCCGCCTGCGCGAGCGTCTCCCCCTGAGCTATCACGCATCCCAGGCAGTGCATGTCCTTGGACATCAGCAGGTCTGCTATCGAAGGCTTAAGCTTAATAGCCTCAGCGATCGTCATGTCTTTGTTAAGGGTGATCTGATCGGTCATATTTCCCTCCGGATAGCTGTTAATTATAACGAAAATAACGCCGCTCCACCACATTAAAATCCGGCAGCCTTGACTCGCAAAAGCAACTAAAATATAATCACTGCAGCCATAGTGAAGGAGGATTTTCTCAGGAACGCTCACCATTGACCGTTAACGGAGGGGATAATATGAAGAAAATACTTCCATTGATCATCTCTTGTTTCGTCCTGTCAGTTCTCACGGTCCCTTCACATGCGATCATTTCGCCGGCGTTAAGCTATCTTTCTAATGACCAGATAATGTCACAGGCGCTTCCCCGGGGCAGGATGGATATATCGGCTAAAGCAGAGTATTGGAGCGCCTATGAATTGTATCTGGACAATACTGATTGTGTCATGGAACCTCTTTACAGGGACAGGATATCATCTTTCAATATTTTCAGTGTTCCATTGAGGGTTTCATATGGTCTTACCGACGACCTTTCTTTAAGGTTCTCCGCCCAGTTTTTCCAGATAGATGAGGTATTCTTTGGTTACGCCCGGAACCATCAGTATGGTTACGGCCTGGGTGATTCCAAGATCGAGCTGCTGTATCAATTCGTGAAGGAATCGGCTGAAGGTCCTTCCATTGCCGTGAACGCAGGCGCCGACGTATTGACGGGCATAAACTACATGAATCTTCCAAAGGCTGATTCTGATACAACTTTGGCGACCGGCACATATGCGCCGAATTATTACCTTTCCGCGATATTCGGTAAAAAGATGGACGCATGGAATGGCAAAGCTATGATCGGCTATATCGTCACTCCTATCGATAGGCGCTCGTCAAGTACGACGATCGACCCGGCTGACCAGATAATATGTTCTCTTCTGATGTCCACCGCAGCTGGTGACGCCGTTGAGTACGGCGGGGAGATCTCCGCAAAGTTCTCAGGGGAGGATAACCGGGATGAAAAGTTTTGGATCGATACCTTTGATCAGGACCATTCTCCCGTGACCAGGATCTCCCTTTCGCCCTTCATTATATACAGGCAATCGGAAGCTCTTTCATGGAAAGGCGTTCTTGAGGTACCGCTGGCAACAAAAGGGACCACTAGTTGGGCGGACTTTGGCCTGAACAGGGAGAGGGGCATCAACTTATCTATCGGCGGCGAATTGCTGATCTGAATCTGCTGCCGGGCTTGGATTCTCCCGCCTCTGGCGGGATCCCGCAACACATTAGAGAATCTAATATAAGGATGCGGGAGAACCCGAAATAAACTGCCGGGCTTGGATTCGAACCAAGACTAGAAGCTCCAAAGGCTTCTGACCTACCATTAGTCTACCCGGCATTAACTGACGACCCCGGAAGTGCTTCTTTCTTTTTCGGTCAGCTCGAAGACCTTCCTGAAAAGATCGGCATCCAGGTCCTCGAACTGGACGTTCCGCCTGCCCATTGCCGCCTTCGCGGTATTTATCGCCTTCTCCACGTCGTGGACCTCCACTTGCCTCGCCTCGCCCCATGAAAAGGACGGGATGTACTTGGGCATAAGACGCCCGCCGTATATGGAAGAGCAGGCGCCGATCACCGACCCTGTGTTGATGAGCGAACCTATCGCGATCTTCGTGTGATCGCCTATGCAGCAGCCAACGAACGCTTTCCCCGAGTCTATTTCGGCGTTCTGGACCCGGACCCTCACGTTGCCGTAATTGTTCTTAAGGTTCGAATTCGTCGTCCCGGCCCCTATGTTCACCCACTCCGCTACGAAGCTGTGGCCCAGGAAGCCGAAGTGGGACTTGTTGCTCCTTCCCTGGAATATAGTTTCTTCGATTTCGCCGCCCAGCCGGCAGTCCGGCCCCGCAGAAACGCCGGCCCTTATGTTCGAGTGCGCGGAAATCGCGGTGCGCTCGCCGATGAAGCACGGTCCCTCGATCCTTGAATAAGGGAGTATCCTGGCGCCCTTGCTTATGAATATCGGCCCGGGCCTCGCGTCCAGGGTCACAAAGGCCTCAACATCTGCGCCGTCGTCTATGAATATCCCGCCCCTCTGGTATACCGCAACGCTCTGGTGCACCCTTCCTCTCGTGATGCCCCCTCTCGTCAAGTAATTGAAATCGGAGACCATCTCCTCTTTTCCGTGCGCCACCAGGTCAAAGAAATATCTGATCATTTTCGCCGGGACCTGTGTCGTGCGGGAAGTGCTCCTGACCGGCTCTAAATACTTGTTTATGTCGGTCGTGTACCTGGAATTCGTCACGATCTCAAGGTTGCCCTTGGAAAGCCTCGCGGCCAACACCACGCCGTCGCATTCGAATATCTCATCTGCGCCCGCAGCCGGCATCTTCTTTGCCGCATCAGCGCTGCAGATCAGCCTTCCGTTGATGAAAAGCACCGAAGGATCCTTCCCGACCTTGCCTGTAAGGGTCCCCGGATGCGCCCTTTTCACGGAAGGCGCAAGATATTCCCTGCAGAGGATGTAAACGTTGGAGCGCGGATAATGCCTTCTTATCTTTTCGTAGAGCGTGTCCATGCCGCATCTAAGGTCAAAAGCGGGGCGCAGCCACGTGAGAGGCAGCAGCTGCTTATACCCTTCGTCCTCGAATATGCAGATGCTGGTCATTTGTGCAGGACCTTTCTTTTGAACTTCGGGTCCTGGAAAGAATAGGTGAAGTGCGTGTGCGTGTCATACCTGTTCTCCAGTATCGCCGCGACATCCTCCACCAGCACCTGTTCCTCGTCGGTGGGGATTACTATGACGCTCACCCTGGAATCCGGCGTTGAGATCACCGTTTCCTTCTCCCTGCTGCTGCCCTCCGCGTTCTTCTTCTCATCCATGCGGACGCCCATGAACTCAAGCCCCTTAAGCACGTTCGCCCTCAGCGTGTGGTTGAGCTCCCCCGCCCCTGCGGTGAAGACGATGCAGTCCACACCTTCCATCGCCGCGGCGTAAGCGCCTATGTACTTTCTAAGGCGGTAAGCCTCTATCTCCTGCGCAAGCCTGCATCTCTCATCCCCCGCCTCGGCCAACTTGTCGATGTCGCGCCTGTCAAAGTACCTGCCGGTGATGCCCATCAGGCCGCTCTTCTTGTTCAGTATGGTGTCAAGCTGGTGCGCGTAGAAGCCCTCCTTCTCGATCATGAAGAGTATGATCGCGGGGTCTATGTCGCCGCACCTTGTCCCCATCACCGCCCCCTCAAGCGGGGTCAGCCCCATGCTCGTGTCCACCGATATGCCGTTCTTGACCGCCGCAATGGAAACGCCGTTGCCGACGTGCATCGTTATTATCTTCAGGTCCTCGGGCTTTTTGCCGAGCAGAGCGGCCGCGCGCCTTGAAACGTAAAGATGGCTCGTGCCGTGGAAACCGTAACGGCGGACGCCGTACATCTTGTACCACTCGTAGGGAACGGCGTAAATGTAAGCGTGCGGCGGCATTGTCTGATGGAAAGCCGTGTCAAAGACCGCCACCTGCGAAACTTGCGGCAGGAGGGACCTTGCCGCCTCGATGCCCGCGATGTTGTGGGGATTATGCAGGGGTGCCAGGTCCTGAGATTCCTTTATCGCGGCAAGCACCTCTTCGTCGATGAGCATCGACTTTGAGAAATGCTCGCCTCCGTGCACCACTCTGTGGCCCACAGCCGATATCACCTTAAGGTCTTTTATGACGCCCACTTCTTTATCGACAAGCGTGTTGATGATCAGCTTGAGCGCTTCCTCATGGTTCGGGCAGCTGTACTCGGCCTTGTAGATCTCCTTGCCCGGCTCCTCATGCGTGATGAACGAGTTCTCAAGGCCGATGCGCTCCACGATCCCCCTCGTCATTATTTCCTTCCGGTCGCCTTCGTAAAGCTGGTATTTAACGGAGGAACTTCCGCAGTTCAGGACGAGTATTATCACGGCATCACCTTTCTAATTTAAGTCCGTCCGAAATATGGACCTTCTGGTCCTTGTCCACTATCACGGCGTAAGTGTCCGGGAACGTCCGCACAAAAGCCATTCCCCTCTCCGCACCCATCACAAGAACAGCCGTTGACAGCATGTCCGCCTCGGTCGCGTCATTGTTTATTATTGTGACGCTCATCACGTCCTCGGCGGGAAGGCCGGTCGCCGGGTCCAGTATGTGATGGTATCTTTTACCGTTGAGCATGAAATAGTTCTCATAGTCGCCGGAGGTGGAGACCGCCTGCCCCGGCATAAGGCTGATGGTTCCGATCGCCTCATCGGGCCTTCTGGGATGTTTTATGGCCACTTTCCACGGGCGGCCCTTGTTATCCCCTATCACCGCCATGCTGGAGCCGGCGCTTATCAGCGCGCTCTTAACGCCTCTTTCAACAAGGAGCGCCCTTGCCTTTGATATCGCATACCCCTTTGCCGCGCCGCCGAGGTCGATCTTCATGCCGGGATAGAGGAGTTTTACGGTCTCATCGGCGGGATCAAGGACCAGATTCCCGTAATTGACCAGATGCTGGGCATAAGCAAGCTCGTTGCCGGACGGTATCTCTTTCCTGGACATGAAACTCGGCTTCCAGATGTCCATGAGCGGCCCTATGGTCAGGTCATAGGCTCCTCCGCTCCTTCTTGAGAATCTGATGGCCTTGTCGATCAGTTCGTAAGTGTCGCGGCTCACTGCGACCGCCGATATTCCCGCCATATTGTTGACGCTTGAGAGCTCGCTCTTCTCGTCAAAATAGTTGACGAGCGATTCTATCTCCCTTATCCGTCTGATGGCCGCCTGGACGTGCCGGACCGTGTTCTCGCCGTTGACCTTTATCTCAAAGACAGTGCCCATTATGTAGCTTGATTCATTGACCCCGGAATACCGGATGGAAATGGACCTGTAGCTCACATAAAGCAGCATCACGAGCATTGCGATGAGCATGACCGTGACGGCGTTAGATATCAGATTTCTTATTCTTTCGGGAAGATTGCTCAAGAAATTCGGGTTGTTGTGTTCTTCCAAAGGAAACCTCCAACAGGATATGATATAATACCGCAGTTCATAATTCAACCGTGAAGTATGAGCAGGCTCATTTCACGGTCAAGGAAAAACATGGCAAAGACGGTTTCTCTAAATCATAAAAGCCTCCTCGGTGTGAAAGACCTTTCTCTTGAAGACATAAACCTGATACTCGACACGGCGGAAAGCATGACAGAGGTCATGAAAAGGCCGGTCCCGCGTGTCCCGGCGCTTAACGGGAAGTCCATTGCCCTTCTCTTTTTCGAGCCGTCCACCAGGACCAGAACGTCTTTCGAGATGGCCGCAAAAATGCTGTCGGCGGGCACCACCTCTCTCGCGGTTTCCTCAAGCAGCGTCGTGAAGGGGGAAAGCCTGATAGATACCGTGAAGAACATAGAAGCAATGGGCACGGATGCCATTGTGATAAGGCATTCGGCAGCGGGGGCCCCGCACCTGGTGGATGCCAACGTCAAGGGCGCTGTCATCAATGCGGGGGACGGTTTCAATGAGCACCCAACCCAGGCCCTCCTTGATATTTACACGATGCGTTCCAAAAAAGGCCCGCTCAAGGGAAAAAAGGTGGTCATTGTCGGGGATATTGCGCACAGCAGGGTGGCAAGGTCTAATATGTGGGGCCTCCTGAAGATGGGCGCGAAGGTGGTCCTTGTGGGGCCGCCCACGCTTATACCGAAGGACATTGAAAAGGCCGGGGTGAAGGTCTCATATGACATCGACAGCGAGATACGCGACGCCGACTTCATCAATGTCCTGCGGCTCCAGCTTGAGCGCCAGCAGAGGGGTCTTTTCCCCTCGATCGAGGAATACCACAGGCTGTTCGGCATAACCGCCGACCGGCTCAAAAAAGCGAAGTCCGACGTCGTTGTGATGCACCCGGGCCCGATCAACAGGGGCGTTGAAATTTCAAGCGAGGTGGCGGACGGTCCTTTCAACGTGATACTTGATCAAGTCACTAATGGTGTTGCAATAAGGATGGCCGTCTTCTATCTTCTTCTCGGCGGAAAGAAGAGGAAATAACTCAACCTGATCATCTGAACCTTATCTCCGCGCTCCTGGAGTGGGCATCGAGCCCCTCGACCTCGGTCAATACCTTCAGGTCCGCAAGGACCGCCCTCAAGGCGGGCTTGGTGTATCCGATTATGCTCTGCTTCTTTATGAAATCGTAAACGGTCAAGGGAGATGCGAACCTTGCCGACCCCGACGTGGGCAGGATGTGGTTCGGGCCCGCGATGTAGTCCCCGACAACAACGGGGGAATGAGGTCCCAGGAAAACGGCGCCGGCGTTCTTGATCCGCTCAAGTATGTTCTGCGGCGGGCTTGACAGTATCTCAAGGTGCTCCGGCGCCAGCCTGTTCGCTATGTCGATGGCCGCCCTCATCCCCTCCACAACGAAAACGCATCCGTTGCGCTCAAGCGATTCCCTTGCGATCTTCTGCCTTTTCAGCGTCCTGATCTGCTTATTGATCTCCTTCAGCGTTTTTTTGGCGACCTCAAGCGAAGTGGAGATCAGCACTGCCCTGCTTTCGGCGTCGTGCTCCGCCTGCGAGAGCATGTCCGCCGCTATGAACTCCGCTTCCGAGTCCTCGTCCGCTATTATCACGATGTCCGAGGGCCCTGCGAGCTTGTCTATGCCCACGAGCCCGAAGACCAGTTTCTTGGCGATAGTGACATATATGTTTCCCGGTCCGACTATCTTGTCCACCCTGGGGATGGACGCCGTGCCGAATGTGAGGGCCGCCACGGCCTGCGCCCCTCCCACCTTATATATCTCGCCTATCCCCACCTCCGCCGCGGCCACAAGCACGTAGGGATTCACTTCGCCCTTGGCTGACGGCGGGGTCACCATGGCTATCCTGGCCACACCCGCGACCTTCGCAGGTATTGCGCCCATGAGCACCGAGGACGGATAAGCCGCGCTCCCGCCCGGCACGTAAACGCCGGCGGATTCTATCGGCACGTTCCTCATTCCCAGTATGACATCGTCCGGGAGCGTCTCGAACCATTCATCGGCTTTCTGGCGCGCGTGGAAGGAAGTCACGTTCTTCACGGCTGTCTTAAGGCTCCGGAGGTACCTGTCGTTCACCGATTTGTAGGCGTCGTTTATCTCTTTTGACGTTACCCTTGATTCGCCGGGGGCGATGGAAACCCCGTCGAACTTTTTCGTGAGCCTTGTGAGGGCCGCGTCGCCCTCCTCCCTCACCTCATCGATTATCCGTTGAACGGCCTGTTCCTTCTTCGGGTCGAAAAGCGGGTCCATTGAAAGCATCGATCTCAGCTTCTTCTCGATAGAGCTTCCGGTCATTATCTCCATCATATGCCGCCTCCGATCCTTGTCCCTTTCATGAGGACGCTTCCTTCCGCCAGCACTGTGCCGGCTCCGACGTAACAGAGCTCTTCTATGGTGCACCGTGAGCCGATGACGGAGTCCTCTATGCGGACGTTCTCGCCTATCAGCGTCTTGGGAAGTATGACGCAGTTCTTCAACTTGGCTCCCTTTCCGACGACCACGCTCTCGCCTATCACAACGGTCTCCTCCATCGTGACATCCTCCGCAATGGTCGAGTGGCCGCCGAGCAGGGTCTTGCCCCTCACTTTCGCCGACTTGGAGATGTTGACGTCGTCCTCCATCCACATGTCGGTCGTGACCCTGTTGCCGGGTATCTGGGCCATCACATAGCCGCTGAGTATGTCATGGTGCGCTTTCAGGTACTTGACGGGATCGCCGATATCCATCCAGTAGGCGTCCGTCCTGTAGCCGTACATCTTCTCCTTCTTTTCGAGCAGCATCGGGAAAAGCTGCCGCTCAAAGGAGAATTCCTTGCCCTTGGGCACGAGCTTGAATATCGAGGGATCCACGATGTATATGCCGGCATTTATGGTATTAGCCACCACCTGTTCCCAGCTCGGCTTCTCCCTGAATTCGAGGATCCTCGAATCCTCGTCGGTCACCACCAGGCCGTAGATCGTCGGATTGTCCACTTTCGTCATGGCTATCGTCACCTTCGCCTTTTTCTCCTCATGGAAGGCCATCATCTTCGTAAGATTGATGTCGGTCAGGATATCGCCGTTGAAAATGAGCATGGGGCTGCCGTCAAAGAACTCCTCCGCGTTCTTCACCGCCCCGGCGGTGCCCAGCGGCGTTTCCTCGATGGAGAAGCTGATCCTGATACCCTGCTTCTTTTCGTCCTCGAAGATGTTCCTTATATTGTCGGAAAGATAATGGAGGTTCAGGATTATGTCGGTTATCCCGAACCTTTTCAGCAGATCGATCTGGTGGAAGACAAAAGGCTTGTTGACCAGCGGGACAATGGGCTTCGGCATGGAATAGGTGAGCGGCCGGAGCCTGGTCCCCATCCCTCCCGCGATGATTATCGCCTTCACCTTTGCAGCTCCTTCTTGAGCTTTTCGATGATCTCGACAGGCGTGGGGTCGATGCCGCTGAGCAGGGCAAGGTAGACCGAAAGGTAATCACCGAAGAGGATAAGGGACATTGTCTTCTCAAGCGGGCTTTCGCCCGTTGCCCACACCTCGGTGAACCCGCCCACATACTGGCTTATCAGGGACTTGGTTATCTCTATCCTTTTCTTCATCCTCTCAAGGTCGGCTTCGTCCCTCAGCAGGACGAACGAAAAATCATGCTTTCCCGCTGTGAGCGAGGCGAAATTGACCATGTCATTGTGGCTGAGCTCCGGGAAGATCGAGAGCAGGACGGTCGCCTTGCTGTTCTCGTTGAGCTGTGTTTTCCATCTCAGGGCCGCCGCGGACGTTGTGTCAACGCTCCCGCATATCACGGGGATCTTCCCGTGCATCCTGACCGCCAGCTGTTTCACGGGATTGTCCCTGTACCTCGCAGCGGGTCCGTAAGACCTTTTCAATTCACCCAGCAGTTTCACGGTCCTCATGACGTCCGCGTCGATCTTCTGGGCAGGCACCAGCCTGTGGATGACGTTCAGAAGGGACGGCAGAAGATACCCTATGGCGGCCCTGGGAGGCAGCCCCGTCGGGACCTCGATGAATGGGACCTTGTTGGCCGCAGCGAGCTTTTTCAGCTCCCCGCCGCTCGATATGCAGATGATGACGGCTTTCCTCTGCACGGCCTCCTTGAACGAAGCGATCGTTTCTTCCGTATTGCCGGAATAGCTCGCGCATATGACCAGCGTGCGGTTGCCCACGAAATTGGGGCACTTGTAGCTCCTGTTCACGACGAGCGGGAGTTTAAGGGAATCCTTCATTGCGATCGCGGCTATGTCGCCGCCGATGGCGGACCCTCCCATGCCGGCCACCACTATCCCGCTGAAGTCGCGGGATTGAGGGAGCTCGGCAGAGGACGCCGATGCCCAGCCCTTTTCCATCATCTCGGGCATGGAATCTATGAGGCCCATCATGCCCTTCTTGTCGAGCGATGCAGCTATTTCCGGCCTGTCAAGTATCTCCTGATCTTCCGCCATTCTACCTCCATATAATAATCCAAATGCGGCAACTTTACCCCGGCATTTTCAAGATGCTCAAGCAAAAAGGCCAGGCTCCCGGAAGTGGCGAGCCCCAGTATGAGGGCGATCATCGAATACAGGAAAGGTTTTGGAGCGTATGGTCCTCTCGGGACCGAGGCGGGATCGAGCACTTCAAAGAAAAGGTCATCCCTTGCCTTGTCAATCTTCGTTTTCTCGTATTCCTGGAGCAGCATCGTGTAGATGGCTTCCTTCACCTTCGCGTCCCTCATCAGCCTGGCAAGTAAAAGTTCTTTTTCCGACAGCTTCACCATGTACGACTGCGTCTCAAAGACCTTGAGCCTCTCTTCGGCGTCGGAGAGGTCGATCTTTGCGAGCGCAAGCTGCTCCATCATGAAGATGTTCATCCGTTTGGCGTATGACATGTTGCCTCTCACGTTGAACTCGTCCAGCGCTATGGCCGC
>CAZSXD010000008.1:0-16026 GCA_964611075.1 uncultured bacterium | reverse complement strand
GAGAACTCTTTCTTCCTGGGGCACGCCGCGATGCTGGTGAACGAGGGCCTGCCGAATTACGTTATCAGCATGCTGAAGAAGACAAGGAACCTCAAGAGATCGAGCGTGGGGATACTTGGCATGGCGTTCAAGGGCGACTCCGACGACAAGAGGGAATCGCTCGCATACAAGTTGAAGAAGATCTGCGAGGTCGAATGCAAAAAGGTCTACTGTTCCGACGTTTACATCAGGGAGGACGGCTTCGTAAGCGCACCCGAACTGATAAGAAAAAGCGACATCGTCATAATAGGCGCCCCGCACAGCGAATACAGAAAATTGAAGATCCCGGAAGCGAAGCTCGTCGACGTCTGGGGGTTCGTCAATTGAAGCTCCTTGTCACGGGTTCCCAGGGGTTCATCTGCGGGTATCTGATAGAGGAACTTCTCAAAGCCGGCCACAAGATCGTGGGCATCGATTCCCTGAGCAAGTACGGACGCGTGAAAAAATCCTACGATGGCCACAGGGATTACGAGTTCGTGAAAGGCGACGCGAAGAACGCCGGCCTTCTCAAGGATCTGATATCTGACTGCGACCAGATAGTCGCGGCCGCGGCTATCATCGGGGGCATTTCACTCTTCCATGAATACGCGTACGACCTCATCGCCGAGAACGAGCGCATCATCGCCTCCACCTTTGACGCCGCAATATGGGCGTTCAAGCACAGGAAGCTGAAAAAGATCAACGTGATGTCGTCCTCGATGGTCTTTGAGAGCACGAAAAAATACCCCACGCCGGAGGGCGAGCAGCTCAAAAGCCCGCCTCCGCTTTCAACATACGGCTTCCAGAAGCTCGCCTGTGAATATTTCGCCAAGGGGGCGTTCGAGCAGTACGGCCTGCCTTTCACCATCATCAGGCCTTTTAACTGCATAGGCATCGGCGAGAAGAGGGCGCTCTGCGACAAGGAGGTTTATTCCGGCAACATAAAGCTCGCAATGAGCCATGTCGTTCCGGACCTTGTCCAGAAAGTTTTGAAAGGGCAATATCCGCTTCATATACTCGGCAAGGGCAATCAGATCAGGCATTACACTTACGGCGGTGACCTGGCGAAGGGGATCAGGCTTTGCATCGAAAGCAAAAAAGCTTTGAATGAGGACTTCAATCTCTCGACCGCTGAATCAACGACGGTGCTTCAGCTTGCCGGACTTATCTGGGAAAAGATCGATCCCGGGAAACCGTTCAGGTCCGTTTCGGACAAGCCGTTCACTTACGATGTCCAGAAAAGGGTCCCGTCGGTCGCAAAGGCGAAAAGACTCCTGGGCTTCGAGGCAAAAACATCGCTTTCGGAGGCCCTTGACGAGATCATCCCCTGGATAAGAGAGCAGATCGAAATAGGCGGGATATAATTGGTCGGAAAATTCGCGATAGTCATCCCTGTTTACAACGAAGGTCCGCTGATAATCGAGACCGTGAAGCAGATACTTTCAAAGGTCCAGGGCGATTACAGGGTATATTTCGTGTACGATATGGATTCTGACACAACTCTCCCGCACATACTCAGTTTCAACAACAGCAAGCTGGTGCCCCTGAAGAACAAGTACGGCAAAGGAGCGCTTAACGCTATCAAGACCGGCCTCGAAACGACGGTGGAGGATTACGTGGTCGTTTTCATGGCGGACCTTTCGGAGGACCCCGGATACATCAATGACATGATAAGAAAGGCCGACGAAGGCTTCGACATCGTTTGCGGTTCCCGCTATATGAAAGGCGGCGCGCAGGCAGGCGCTCCGGTCATAAAGTCTTTCCTGTCAAGGATGGCGGGACTGAGCCTGCATTTTTTGACAGGCATTCCGACGCATGACATCAGCGACAGCTTCAAGCTTTACTCGCGGGAAGTTTTGAATTCAGTTGCTATCGAGAGCGTCGGGGGGTTCGAGATCGGAATGGAGATACTGGTGAAGGCGTATTTAAAGGGTTACAGGATCGCCGAGGTGCCCGTGGTATGGAGGGACAGGACGGCGGGCAAGTCGAACTTCCAGTTGTTCCGGTGGCTTCCCAGGTACCTGCACTGGTATTTTTATCTTCTGTCAAAAAGGTGGCTGAAAAATGCTCGAAAATAAGCTTAAAGAGGTATATCAAGAACGGTTCAAAGGGAAAAAGGAAATAAAGGAACGCGATATCATATGGCAGGTGCTGTGCAGGCACTTCATCCAGAAGTTCATCCCCAACAGGAAGGGCACTATTATAGACCTGGGCGCGGGCTATTGCGAGTTCATCAATAACATCGATTGCAGGAAAAGGTATGCATACGACCTGAATGAAGACGTGAAAAAATACGCAGGGGGGGGCATAAAAGTCATCAACGACCACTGGCAGCAGCTCACAAAACATTTTCGTGCGAATTCGGTGGATTATGTATTTATGAGCAATTTTCTTGAGCATTTAAAGAGCAGGGAAGATGTCATCGCGATCTTCAATTCCATACGAAAGATACTGAAGAAGGGCGGCAGGGTCCTGATACTCCAACCCAACATAAGATTCTTATATGACGCGTACTGGGACTTCTTTGACCACAACATCCCTCTGAGCGACAAAAGCGTCGCGGAGGCGCTCACTTTTTCCGGCTTCAGGGTAATTAAGAATTACCCTAAGTTCATCCCGTACACGACCAAAAGCAGATATCCGAAGAACAGATTCATAGTGTGGCTGTACCTTCACCTTCCGTTCGCATTCTCGATATTCGGCAAGCAGGCCTTTTTAGTGGCCGAAAAGGCGTAGAATGGAACAAAGAGGTAAAATAGCGCTCGGGATCCTTTCTATCTTTGCGGCTGTTTTCCTTCTTTATTTTTCTTCTTTAGGGCTGAACTTCCTTTATCACGACGATTATGTCATCATTAAAGCAGGTTTGATGGAACCTTCCGGATATCTTCTTGGGGACTGGGTGGGGGGGAGGGGCGGGGGCGTTTTTTACAGGCCCCTTATCATCATTTCCGGCGTGCTTGACCGCATTTTATGGGGACTGAACCCTTTCGGTTATCATCTGTCGAACGTTCTGTTCCACGCGGCGGGCGCCTGCGTCGTTCTTCTCATCGCCGTCACGCTTACCTCGAACTTTGCTTTCGCGCTCGCGTCGGCGCTTCTTTTCTCTGTCCTGCCGATGAACGCTGAAGCAGTGAACTGGATCTGCTGCAGGTGCGATCTTCTGGCGACGCTTTTCTATCTTCTTGCTTTCTATGCTTATCTGATTTATTCGAGCTCGAAAAAGAAATGGATCCTGGCGGCCTCGGCCCTCTCCTTCCTTTTCTCTCTGGCATCGAAAGAATCGGCGCTCACCCTGCCGATAATGATCGCACTGTACGAATATTTGAGGGGCGACAAAAAAGCAAGCCTCCGTTCTTTCATGGGTTACGCAAGCATCCTCGTCCCTTATTTCATCGTGCGATATATTTCGCTCGGAACTTTTATCGGCGGCTACAGGATATCCCCGATGGAATCGGTCATTAATATCCTGATAGGGCCGCTCAAGACCTTCCAGCTCGTGTTCCTGCCGTTCATTCAGGATAATATCCTTTTGTATCTGATATTGCTTCCGCTCGTGATCGCGGCAACAGGGATCTTGGCGATCATATATATAAGGCGGTTCAGGCCGGCCGCCGCATTCTATTTCTTCCTCCTCTGGATATTGATCGGCATTCTTCCGGCGCTGAATTTTCTTTCGACGGGTTTTGATCTCCGGGGATCGCGGTGGTGGTACTTTTCGTCGGCAGGCGTCGCCTGGGCACTGGCTTATCCCGTCTTTGTCGACGCAGAAAAGTTCAACGTGAAGCTTCGCGCCGTTCTCAAGCTGATCTTCGTTCTTTTCTTCATTTACAGTTCTTTCTACCTTTTGAGGATCAATCGCGAATGGGTGGCCGCCTCGGACATGACGAAAAAGATCAGGGCTGATGCGGTCGCCGTCATCGAGAAGCAGCCGAAGGAGCGCGCCGTGTTTTTCTGGAACATGCCCGACAACCATAAGGGATGCTACGTCGGAATGCCTTTCCTCGAGGAACCGTTCTACAAGACGGACCGGAAAGCCCGGATATGGGGCTATCAGCCGGGGTATTCCTATATAGGGGAGTTTTCGAACGCTCAGCTGTCGAACGGGGCGCATTACATTTATAACTTCAAGACGGGGAGATTCGACCGGTCCACGCCAGCTTACATCAGGAAGGACAACATCCCGAGATTAAGGGACCCAATGACGAACAAAGAAAGGTTCAGGGAATTCTTAAATGGCATCAAAAAGAACGCACGATAAGACATTGCTGCCTTTTTTGGCGGCGCTGTTATTCCTGAACGCGGTGATCTTTGCGCCGGTCTTCCGTTCCTTCCTTTTCGCCGATGATTTTATTCAAATGTACGGACAGCGAGCGAACAGCATCGGCGGGCTTGTGTCCGCAGCATTACGCAGCTCCATGGGATATGTTTTCAGGCCGATCTGTTTTATTTGCCTCGGGATCAATTATCATTTACTGCGATTCGGTATTCCGGCCTGCTATGTTTTTTCGTTCACTGCCCATTTCATCGCGGCTGTTTCCCTGTTTTTCTTTCTGCGAAAGCTGAAAGATGATTTTATCTTTGCCGCCGCGGGGGCCATGCTTTTCATTACTTATTGCGGAACCTGGGAGGCGGTCGGGTGGATTGCGGTCATTTATTATCCGGTCGTCGTATCGTTAATGCTCTGGACCGTCATTTTATATTTGGATCGAAAATGGTTGTTGTCGTCGATCATGTTGACGGCTGCGCTTTTGACCCATGAGACGGCCGTTATGGTGGTCCCTTTCCTGATAGCTTTCGAATGGTTCTCCTCAAAAACCATTCCCCTCAGGCGGCTTTTTGTCCTTGCCGCTTTGACATTGATATATATTATTTTTTATTTATTGAGGCCGTTCTTCGCCCCTCTCGCGGGAATGGCCGGTAAATATGCACTTGGCCCTCATTTTTTAATTAATGAGCTTGGATATCTTTCGACCCTGGTGATCCCGGTGATCACGACTTATAAAATGAGCGCTTTAATACCCGTCCAGTTCGTTACGCTCATCGATGTTCTTAAGGACATTATTATGGCGGGGTTGCCTTTGATCATTGCTTACGCGTTTTGGAAGGGCGATCGGATCATCAAAATATTGACCGTATGGATACTGCTCACGCTTCTTCCCTTCGCGTTCTTTATTACGCCTTCTGTTTCAAGGTATTTGTATATAGCGTCGGCGGGATACGCCGGGATTATCGCATATTTCATCCGGTCGATGACGGCCAATGTCAGGTTCAAGAATGCGGGGATCGGGGTTTTCGTGCTCATCTTGATATTTAACCTGGCCGGGATGCTGTTCTACCAGCATCTTTTCTTCCAGAAAAAAGAGGTCAGGAGGCATCTCTGGCGGGAGATCAAACCTGCGATCTCCGGGCTGAGGCCGGATGCATCGCTGTGCTTCATTGATGTGCCTGTCCGGGATGATGAGATAAGAGGGATGATCTATCTTTGGTCGGGGAGCGACAGGTACAGGATAGCGACCTTCAACGCGGACAATGCCGCGTGCAGGCAGACGGACGACGGCAGGGGAATATACGGCTACGACCGCGTATTCGTGTTCGATTGCGCGAGGAAGCGCCTGCGGGTTGTCAGGTAAACGGATTGATTTTATCCGCTTCAGAGGTTAAAATTACCGCAATTCTTTTTGAAAGGAAGGATCATGAGCAATAAGAAACAGACAGTGCTTGTCACCGGCGGCGCCGGCTACATCGGAAGCGTTCTCGTCAGGGAGCTTCTCAAATGCGGATACCGCGTCAGGGTCTTTGATAAATTGTATTTCGGCGCGGGACCGCTGAAGGACGTCCTTAAGAGGATCGAGCTGGTGCAGGGCGACGTGAGGCAGTTCCCCGCAGGAGTTCTGAAAGGCGTTTCCTCGGTCATCCACCTGGGTTCGCTGAGCAATGATCCCACGGCGGAGTTCGATCCAAAGGCCAACCATGACATCAACTGCGTCGGCACGCTCAGGGTGGCCGAGGCATGCAGGAAAGCGGGTGTTGCGAGGATGACCCTTGCATCGTCCGCGGCCGTATACGGCTTCCATGTTGATTCCATCGCGGACGAGACTTTCAAGACCAATCCCCAGTCTGAATACGCCCAGTCCAAGCTCGACGCCGAAAAAGCCATCCTCAAGCTCGCGGGCAGGGGTTTCTGTCCCGTGATACTGCGCCAGGCGACGGTAGGAGGTCTTTCTACCAGGATGAGATGGGACCTGGTCGTCAATACCATGACAAGGGATGCGTTCTCAAAAGGCAAGATCAATGTCTACTGCGCCGGCGACAACTGGAGGCCTCTGGTCTCGGCCATTGACGTGGCGAGAGCGCACATCAGGTGCATCGAGGCGCCGGAATCGAAGGTGAAAGGCGAGATATTCAATGTTGTGTACAAGAATTTCAGGATCCTCGAACTTGCGCACTGGATAAAAGAGGCGCTCAAACCGAAGCTGAAGCACAATGTCGACATAGACGTGCGGTTCGGAAAAGCCGAGTCAAGGTCCTACAGGATATCGGGCGAGAAATTGAAGGACGTCCTCGGCTTTGAGCCGCGGCAGAGCATCGAAGACTGCGCGCTTGAGATCCTCGCTGCCCTGCAGAAAGGGAAATATACCGATTTTGCCAACCCCATCTATTACAACATCGACTGGATGAAGCTGCTGGTGGAAATGGAAGAAAAGATAAAAGTCATCGGGAAGGTGTTTTGACCTCATCCCTAACCCTTCTCCTATAAATAGGAGAAGGGAAACGGAAATGAGGACGCATTCTCAATATGGTAAGATGGTTAAAAGTTTATGCTGCAAGAAAATTAAGAAGAAAGCAAACCGATGCCGAAAGAATTTTATGGAGAGCAATAAAGAGCAGAAAACTTGATAAGTTTAAATTTCGCAGGCAGCATGTTATCCGAGATAATGGAGAGGGGCTAGGGGTGAGGCGATGAAGATACTGCTTATAGGTGCGGACGGACAGCTCGGCACGGATTTCCGGAAGGTCGCGCCCCCCAATGAGGTGATCCCGCTCACGATCTCGGATATCGATATCACCGACAGGTCCCGGACCATCGAGGCCATCAAAAAACATAAGCCCGATGTTGTGCTCAACACTTCCGCTTACCATAAGGTCGACGACTGCGAGGAACACGACCAGGAGGCTTTCGCGGTGAACGCTTTCGGGGTCAAGAACCTCTGCCTCGCGTGCCGGGAAACGGATTCCGCGCTTGTGCATGTGAGCACGGATTACGTTTTCGATGGAACAAAGGGCAGGCCGTACACCGAGGCTGACTGCCCCAATCCCGGCACAGTTTACGGGATATCGAAGCTCGCCGGCGAGCTTTACGTCCGCTACATGATGAAAAAGTATTTTATCGTCAGGACCTGCGGGCTTTTCGGCGTGGCCGGGTGCCTGGGAAAGGGCGGGACGAATTTCATAGAGAACATGCTCAAGCTTGCTTCGCAGAAGAAGCAGCTAAGGGTCGTCAGGGATGAGATAGTTGGCCCGACATACACCCTCGATCTTGCCGCGAAGATAGATCAGCTCATCCGCACGCAGCATTACGGCCTTTACCACATAACGAACAGCGGACAGTGCAGCTGGTACGATTTCGCTAAGTCGATATTCGAACTGACCGGCACGAAGATCGACCTGCAGCCCGCCACTTCCGCCGAGTTCAAGGCGAAGGCCAGGAGGCCCGCATATTCGGTGCTTGCCCACGAGAACTTGAAGAAGATCGGCCTCGATGACATGAGAACGTGGGATAAGGCGCTGGAGGCCTACCTGAAAGAAAAACAGAAGTGTAATGTCTGATATCTCGATAGTCATCACTTATTACAACAGCCCGAAATACCTCAAGGATTGCGTCGATTCGATAATTAATTCCGTCAGGGGGCTGTCTATTGAGATCATTGTCGTCGATGATGCTTCAGGTGATCATTCGGCAAAACAGCTTGCGGAAAAGTACCGGCAGGTCCGGGTCATCAGGAACGATTCCAATCTCGGCTACGTCAGGTCGAACAACATCGGGATAAAGGCTTCGAAAGGTAGATATGTCCTATCTTTGAACAATGACACGCTTATCAAAAACGCCGCTCTCGAAAAACTTGCCGTTTTCATGGAGTCTCACCCGGAAGCGGGCGCTGTCGGGCCCAAGCTTTTGAATTCGAACGGGTCCGTTCAATACCAGTGCAGAAGAGGCTTCCCGACGCCTTCGAATTCATTCTTCTATTTCTCAGGCCTTAGCAGGCTGTTCCCGAAGAATAAAGCGATCAGCGGATATCTTATGACCCACCTTGACGATAAAAGTACGGTCGAAGTCGACAGCCTTTGCGGCGCCGCGATGATGGTGAGGCGCGAGGTCATCGATAGTATCGGCCTGATGGATGAGAAGTATGTCATGTACGGCGACGATATCGACTGGTGCTTCAGGATAAAGAAGGCGGGCCTGCCTGCCGGCAAGGCAGGATGGAGGATCTATTACCATCCCGATGCCGAGATCGTCCATTACGGCGGAAGGGGTGGCAGCCGTGGGTGGCCGTTCCGGAATGTCATCGAATTCCACCGGGCTATGGCCGTATTCTATAAAAAGCATTATTCGTCGGGTCCGTTCTTTGCCTTTAACTGGCTTATTTACGGCGCGATATGGCTGAAATGCGCCTTTGAGCTCCTTCGCAACATGTTCAGGTCCGACAAGTATGTCGGGACGAAAAAGCCCTGAAAATGGTATAATCACCTCATCCCGCCCCTGTCGGGGCACCCTTCTCCTGTAAACAGGAGAAGGGCAGTGCAAGTTTGAAATTTGTTCCGCCCCTCTCCATCTTTGATGGAGAGGGGAATGAATTCTCCTGAGCCTGAAAGGCGAAGGAGAAGAAAGGGGTGAGGAATGAAAGGCGTAATCCTGGCCGGCGGGACCGGCTCAAGACTTTTCCCTCTTACCAAGGTCACCAACAAGCACCTGCTCCCCGTCGCGCGCAAGCCGATGATCTATCATCCGATCGATAAGCTCAAGGAAGCCGGCATAGACGAGATACTCATCGTGACCGGCGTAGACCACATGGGCGACGTGGTGAACCTTCTGGGCAGCGGCAAGGAGTTCAACTGCCGTTTCACTTACAAAGTGCAGGACGAGGCGGGAGGCATAGCGCAGGCACTGGGGCTTGCGGAACATTTTGCCGGAGGCGAAAAGATAATTGCGATACTCGGCGACAACATCTTTCAGGACAAGCTGTCAAAGTTCACCTCCAGGTTCGAAAAGCAGCCTTCCGGCGCAATGGTGGTCCTGAAAGAGGTCAAGGAGCCGCACAGGTTCGGGGTGGCCGAAGTGAAAGGCGACAGGATAGTGGGCATAGAGGAAAAGCCGAAAAACCCCAAAAGCAAACTGATAGTGACCGGCATATACATGTATGACGCCCAGGTTTTTGAAATGATCGGATCGCTCAAGCCATCGGCAAGAGGGGAGCTTGAGATAACCGACGTCAATAACGACTACATCAGAAGGGGGCAGATGTCACACGATATCCTTGAAGGCTGGTGGACGGACGCGGGGACATTTGAAACACTTGAGCTTGCAACGCTTCTCTGCGAGGGACGAAGCAAACAATGAAGAGGGTCCTTGTCACGGGCGGCTGCGGCTTCATCGGCAGCAACTTCATAAGATATATCCTTGATAAAGGTTTTTTCATCGTCAATCTGGACGCCTTGACATACGCCGGCAATCCGGAGAACCTGGCGGGGATCGAGAAGGAAAAGAATTATAAATTCATAAAGGGCGACATCGGCGACGCGAAACTGGTCGAAAAGATCATCAGGAAATACAGGATAGACACGATAGTCAATTTCGCCGCCGAGTCCCACGTGGACAGGAGCATCCTCGGCCCGGAAGTTTTCACAAGGACCAACGTGCTCGGCACACAGGTCCTTCTGGATGTCTCAAGGGATATCTGGATGAAAAGGGGAGGGTTCAAGGGCAGGAGGTTCCTCCAAATATCCACTGACGAGGTTTACGGCTCGCTCGGCAAAAAAGGGAAGTTCAAGGAAACCACGCATCTTTCCCCTAACAGTCCTTATTCTGCCAGCAAAGCTTCGGCAGACCTCTTGGTGCTGGCGTACCATCATACTTACGGCTATCCGGCAGTGATATCGCGGTGCTCGAACAATTACGGGCCTTACCAGTTCCCCGAAAAGCTCATTCCGCTGATGGTAATAAACGCGCTTTCGGGGAAAAAACTCCCCGTTTACGGCGACGGGCTTAATGTCCGCGACTGGCTTTTTGTGGAGGACCATTGCAGCGCCCTGCTGGCGATATTGAAAAGAGGCAGGACGGGCGGGATCTATAATATCGGCGGCAGCAACGAATGGCGGAATATAGACGTCGTGAGACTTATTCTCAAGACGCTGAAAAGGCCAACCTCATTGATAGCGTTCGTCAGGGACAGGCCGGGCCATGACAGAAGGTACGCCATAGATGCCGGCAGGATCAGGCGCGAACTCGGATGGACACCGGCGCACAGGTTCGAGGCGGCGATCAAGCTCACCATCAGCTGGTACCTCAGGAACAGGTCGTGGTGGGAAAAGATAATCAGCGGGAAGTACCGCGATTATTACCGGAAAATGTACCATAAAAGATGAAAATAGCTCTTGTCCACGACTATTTGAACCAGGCGGGCGGCGCGGAAAGGGTGGTTGAATGCCTCCACGAGGCGTTCCCGCAGGCGCCGCTCTTCACCTCGATATACGACCGCGCCGGCATGCCGGAAGTTTTCAGGTCAATGGACATCAGGACATCGTTCATGCAGAAGCTCCCCGGCGTCATGAAACATTTCAAGAAGTATCTGCCGCTCTATCCTTTTGCTTTCGGTTCCTTCGATCTTTCGGGATTCGACGTGATCCTTTCCTCCAGCAGCGCATGGGGAAAGGGTGTTGCGAAGAGGTGCGGGCAGACGCATATCTGCTACTGTCACTCTCCCATGAGGTTCGTGTGGATGTACGAGGATTACATGGAAAAGGAGGAATACGGCCGGCTTGTGAGGCTTATCCTGCCTCCGATATTGAAATGGCTCAAGGGATGGGATATCAGGACGGCAGCCTCCGTCGACCGTTTCATCGCCAACTCAAAGACCACGCAGAAAAGGATCAAGCTTTTTTACGGAAAGGATTCCCTTGTGATCCATCCTCCTGTTGATACTTCCTTTTTTAAGCCGTATAATGGCGAAATTGAGGATTATTTCCTTGTCGTGTCAAGGCTTAATCCTTACAAGCATATCGATCTTGCGGTCGAGGCTTTTAACGAGCTTGGCCTGCCGCTGTACGTCGTAGGTACTGGACCCGATGAGAGGCGTCTTAAGAGCATGGCCCGGCCGAACATCAGGTTACTGGGCAAGCTTTCTGATAA
This sequence comes from uncultured bacterium, assembly GCA_964611075.1. Lineage (GTDB taxonomy): Bacteria > Margulisbacteria > WOR-1 > CAVSGV01 > CAVSGV01 > CAZSXD01. The sequence goes on along the minus strand of CAZSXD010000008.1, from coordinate 4,601 downwards.
AGAGGTCGTCAGGCTTTACTCCGGATGCAGGGCATTCATACTGCCCGGCGAGGAGGATTTCGGCCTGACACCGGTGGAGGCGCAGGCGTGCGGAAGGCCGGTGATCGCTTACAGGGCGGGAGGCGCTCTGGAGTCCGTTGTCGAGGGCGAGACGGGATCGTTCTTTGACAGCCAGGAAAAGGGATCGCTTGTCGATGCGGTCAGGAATTTCAAAGCAGGTTCCTTTAACGGCAAAAGGATAAGGGAACACGCGCTGAGGTTCGACAAGGAAGTCTTCAAGCGGAAAATAAAGGAGTTCGTCGGTGCAGGCGGAAATTAAAAAGCTCAGCACAAAGGAGCGGCAGGAGCCGGTCTTTGACATCATCATAGAGATGCTCCTGATCGCGTTCATGTTCCTTACCCCGGTCATATTCGACAGGCGCATAGGCATCGTATTCTCCATCACGAAAGTGACCGTGATGCGGCTCCTCATGACGACGATGATCGCCGTGTGGATGATCAAGCTCATGCTCAAACAGAACCACAAGTTCGTGAGGACGCCGCTTGATTTTCCGGTGCTTTCCTACATGCTCGCCGCCACGGTCGCCGCCATCACCAGCGTGCACCCGTTCATGAGCTTCATCGGGTTTTACGGAAGGTATGAAGGGCTTTCCACGCTGTACATATACGGTCTTCTTTACTTTGTCACGACCAATTTCATAAAGACCAAAGAGCAGATCTTGAGGCTGATGTGGACGACTATGATCGCGGCAGCGTTCATGTCCATGTATGGGGTCATCCAGAGGTTCGGCCTCGATCCGTACGCCTGGGGAGGCGTGGTCACGTGGCAGAGGGTCATCGGGACGATAGGCCAGCCGAACTTCCTGGCCGCCTATGTTGATATGGCTTTCATCATTGGGCTTGCTCTACTTCTGAGGATGGGCGACATCGACTGGGCCGGATGGCGGACGTGGGGTTTTGCCTGCGATGCGATCTTAAGGGGCTCGCTCCTGGCCGGGCTTTTCCTTATATATGTCTGCGTGCTTTTCACCATAAGCAGGGGCGGCTTCCTCGGTCTTTTCGGAGGCATGGCGGTTTTCTTCGCCCTTGCAAAAAGGGACCTTGCGATCAGGAAATGGAGGGAAATGCTTACTCTGTTCGTGATGATAGTCGTCGTCACGGGCATCACGTCGCTGAACCCGGAAACGTCGCCTTTCGGCCGCGTGACCTCCGAAGTGGCGAAGGTCGAGGAGCTCGCAAAGCTCGAGACCTCGATAATCACTTACAGCGCCTCTCTTTCAAGGATCGAGACCTGGAAGAGCGGGTTCAAGATAATCGCGGATCATCCGTTATTCGGCATCGGCGAAGAGGTGCTGAAGATGGTGTTCCCGAGATATGAAACGAACAAGTTCAGGTTCTACGAAGGTTTCCACGTCAAGCAGGACAGGTGCCACAATGAAGTGTGCGACATGTCGGTCACAAGAGGCACGATAACCCTCGCGTTGTATGTCTGGCTGATCGCAACTTACTTTTACATGAGCGTAAAGATTATCAGGGGGGATGCCGATCCCGAGCTTCGTCTTTTCACCGCCGCTTTTCTCGGGGCTTCCATCGCCTATATCATGCAGAACGAGTTCAGCTTCGGCGTCGTGGCCATCACGACCCTTTTCTGGAACCTGATGGGGCTTACGTGTTCGATCTACGTCAAACCCCCGCAGAACGAGGCCAGAACGGTCGATATTTCCGAGATGCCGTGGCTTTCGTTCGCGCTCGTGGTAATTATGTCCCTTGTGATCGGATTCTATTCAACGGTCCAGTTCAGGGCCGACATGTACTTCAAGAACGGCAGGAACCTGGCGGACATGAGAAGATACGACGAAGCGGCCCGCGCCTTTGAGGGATCGCTCAGGATATTGCCGTACGAAGGGGGGACGTGGACGCATTATTCCATAACGTTGCTGAACATCGGCCAGATGGCCGGCAGCAGGCAGATCATCGAAAAAGCGATAGAGAGTTTCGGGGTCGGCACAAAGCTCGATCCTTACAATGCCGACAATTTCTACATCATGGGAAGGGCGCAGTACCTGCTGTCGCTTTCTGACGCATCATATGTTCCCAGGATCGTTGAAGCGGAAAAGAACGCCATCAGCATAGATCCATATTATGCGGAGGCGTTCCAGATGCTGGGCATAATGAGCGAGAGGGCCGGCCGGCTGGAGGAGGCGGCGCGCATGTACGAGAGGTCCCTCGAGATCAATCCCCAGATGGGCGACTCCGTTGCCAGCCTTGCCAGCGTTTCCTTCAGAATGGGCCAGTCGAACAGGCTGGTGGATATCTTCAAGAAGTTCCTTGAGAAATATCCCAACAATCCCGTGTACAAGGAGAACCTGGCGGCCGCTTACGTGAGAAGGAATGAGATCGACAAGGCGATAAAGGTGTATGAAGAGATGATAGTTACCGACCCGAAGAGCGTGATCGCCTACGTGAACCTCGGTTTCATGTCCGCAAGGGTGGGCAACATAAGGAAAGCGAAGGAAAGTTTCGAGAGCGCAATACTCATCGATCCCAAAAGGGTCGACGCACATAACGGCCTGGGCCTGGTATATCTCACAGTGGGACAGAAGGAAAGGGCCAGGGAGGAGTTCCTGACTTCGCTCATGCTCGATCCCAACAACCAGTATGCGAAGCAGATGCTCGGGGAGATAAAATAGATGCTGCGAAGATCGCCAAGGATCCCGACGCTGCTCCTGTTCATCATCGATGCGGCGATAATTAATTTCTCTTTTGCCGCCGCCTATTACATAAGATTTGAGCTCATGATAAGCAAGCTTCCCGCGCACGTCCCGACCCTTTTCAGGTTCTACGGCGTGATCATCCTCGTGATGATGCTGTGGCTTGCCCTGTTCAAGCTGCTCGGACTGTATGACAAGCGGGACATCACCTCGGCCGCCGACGAGGCCTCCTCCATCGTCGGGGCCACGATAGTGGGCACCCTTATCCTCCTCGCGCTTCTCTTCCTTTACAGGGGATTCTGGTTCTCAAGAGGGGTGCTGCTTTACGCGCTCATCATATGCTCGCTTCTCATGATAGTTTCCAGGTATATCCTTTACGCCGTGCAGAGGGAGTTCTACAAAAGAGGGATAAATGTCCGGCGCACTCTCATAATCGGGGCGGGGGAAATAGGCCGGGCGCTGGCGCAGAAAATGTGCCAGGAAAAAGAGATGGGGTACAGGGCGGTCGGCTTCCTCGACGATGACCCGGAGAAGCTGCGCAGATCGTTCCACGGCATCTCCGTCGTCGATTCCACCGTTAACATAAGGGGCCAGATAAGGCAGCTGAACGTGAACGAAGTGATAGTGTCCACGGGAAGGCTGCATCCGCAGAAGCTGCTGGACATCATCACGGAATGCGAGGTCGAAGGGGTGGAGTTCAAGCTTGTGCCCGGCATCCTAGAGCTCATAGCTTCCCGTATCTCGACCGACGAGATCGGCGGGATACCTCTGCTGACGGTCAAGGAGATCAGGCTGCAGGGCTTGAACTCCTTCCTCAAGCGCGCCTTCGACATCGTCATTTCGCTTGCCGTGCTGCTGGTGCTTTCGCCTTTCCTTCTCATCGTCATCATCGCGATAAAGCTCGATTCACCCGGCCCGATATCCTTCAGGCAGGTAAGGGTGGGCAAGGATGGCAGGACATTCGACCTCTACAAGTTCAGGTCGATGGTATCCGGCGCCGAGAAGCTGTTCGAAACGGTCGTGGCCGAGAAGGGCGGCGACATCATCAGGTTCAAGGCGAAGGACGATCCGCGCATAACCAGGATGGGAAGGATACTGCGCAAGCTCAGCATAGACGAGGTCCCCCAGCTGTTCAATGTCCTGCGGGGCGACATGAGCCTTGTGGGCCCGCGGCCGCCCGTGCCGATCGAGGTGGAAAGGTACACGCCGTGGCACAGGAAAAGGCTGAGGATACGGCCGGGGCTTACCGGCCTCTGGCAGGTTTCCGGAAGGAGCGAACTGCCTTTTGAGGACATGGTCAGGCTCGACATATACTATATTGAGAACTGGTCGCTGTGGATGGATGTCAGGATACTTTTGAGGACCATTCCCACGGTGCTTTTCGGCTCCGGAGCATATTGATTTGATCACCAGCCTGCAGAGCCCCTCGGTCAAGCGTTTTAACCGGCTCAAGCAGAGGAAATACCGCGAAAAAGAAGGGCTTTTCCTCGTGGAGGGGACGCACCTTGTGGATGAGGCGCTGCGTGCCGGTCTTCTTGAAAAGGTGATCTACAGCGGGAGGTTCCTCAAGAGGCCGGAAGGCAAAGAGCTCATGGGAAGATTGATCGCGGAAGGTGTGGACATGGAAGAGGCCGGCGAAAAGATCATCGATCTGCTTTCGGAAGTTGAAACGCCCCAGGGGATCGTGGCCGCATCCCGGGCCGGACAGCGCGACCTTGGCGACCTTTTCGAGAATGACGACCCTTTTATAGTGGTCGCATGCGATCTTCAGGACCCGGGCAACCTCGGTACCCTGATCAGGACGGCCGAGGCGACGGGTGCTAGCGGGATCATACTTGCGGGGAACACCGTCGACGCGTATAACGACAAAGTGATCAGGGCTTCTTCGGG
>CAZSXD010000007.1:0-16173 GCA_964611075.1 uncultured bacterium | reverse complement strand
GCCTCTTATTTCGCTCCTCATCGAATCAAAGGCGGATTTCGAGCTGATGGTCTTTCTCATTCAGAAAGAAGTGGCGGAGCGTATCGTCGCGAAACCGGGGACAAAACAGTACGGATCGTTCTCGATCTACGTCAATTACTACTGCGAGCCGAAGATCTCCTTCCGCATTCCGCACTCCGCATTCACCCCTCCCCCGAAGGTGGATTCGGCGGTCCTGCGGCTTCGAAAGCTTGCGAAACCTTCCGTCGAAGTAAATGACGAAAAGCTGTTCTTCAGGCTTGTGCGCGCGGCTTTCATCCAGAGGCGTAAGATGCTCAAGAACGCGATAGTCAATGCGAACATAGAAGAGATCGATGAAGTAAAACTAGATAAAGCGTTCAAAGGCTTGGGAATAGACCCTAAGCGGAGGGGGGAGACTCTTTCAATCGAGGAGTTTGCCTGTGTCTCTAATGAATTAGCGTGATCTCTTCCTTCCCAGATACAGCGACTCTTTCGCCAGCCACAAGGCTGTGGCCGCACCCATCACCCTCAAAGTTCCGTAAGCATCGGCCGCATCCTCTAACGCCCACATAAGAGTGCTTTGATCTACCGGCTTTGAGATCACTTTTCCTCCGTCCGCCGCATATAGCTTCTTCCATTCCTTGGAGGTGGTAGGTTTAAGTATTATTGGATCGTCATCCCTTACAAGCGCGGCATTGATCTTTGCGATATCCCTGCAATAGAGCTTCAGAGTAAAGTCTGATTCGTTGAGCAGTCTGATCATTTTTTTGCTCCACCTTGCGAAGAATTTCTTTATGGTAAACATATTAAAGATCTCCTGTGTTGAGACTTTAGCGCTTAATATGATATCCTGCGCCCTCATGAATGATCCCGGCGATGGGAGGAATATTCCGGGATTTATCACCCTCACCGACTTCAGCCCCCTTAACAGCTCGGGATTGTTCATTGTAAGCTTCATCTGTTCAACGCCCAGCGCTTCGATAAGCCTGAGTGTGTCCTGAATGGCGGGAGTACCGGACAACCTTTTTCCCCGTGCCTGTTTATCTTTATAGACGGGCCTTTCGGCAAACCCCAGACTTGAAGCGATGATCGTGCCGACAGGTATGATATTGGCCGCAGTTTTTATCATGCATTGCTCTCCAATGCCTCCGTCCTGCATGCCGTAATCTTTTTTATCAAAACGTATCTGTTTCTTCGAGAAAAGCAGAGGAATCCCGATGCTTGATCTTATGGCCATTGAGAGGAGCGGGTCTTTTTCCGGGTAAATAAGATGCATGTTCTTCGCGTAAATACCGCTATCAAGGGTTTTTAGGTCGTATGAAAGCTCCTTTTTGAGCCATCTGTGGTCGCCCATGACATAAGTTCTGCATTTGTTTATATCGTAGCAGGCGGTCAGAAGCTTGATCTTCGTGTCGCTGAATCTTTTTCGTTTGAGGCCGAGACGATCGATCACTCTCATCAGTTTCTCTCCGCTATCAAGCCCCGAAAATAACGCCGGGTTGTCCCTCAGCCTGGCAAAATTGAACTTCAGGATATCCTGCCAGCAAAGTCCTCTTTGTATCTTTTTGGCTATTTCGTAAATATCTTTCGCGGATGTGCTCAGCGCTCTTAAGGCGGCGATTATCGCGCCTCCGGAGGTGCCGAGAATGTAATCAGGAAATATCCCAAGCGCTTCGAGCGCGAGCAGGAATCCGATATGCGCAAGGGCGCGGTCCGAACCGCCGCTTAAGACCACCGCTATTTTCGAGCCGTGCAGGCTCCTTGCTTCGTCATAAGAGATCTTGATCGTTTTCCCGGATAATTTTATCGTGTTGACCGGATAACCTTGTGAGATCCTGACTTCTTTGATCTTATTGATGTCTCCCGCGGTCATCTCTTCATGTTCCTCAAGGCGCTTTTGTACCCAGGGATTGCCTATCCTTCTTAAAAGCTCTTTGACAATAAAAGGATCATTATGCGGGATATAAAAGCGGCCCAGCATCGGCTTGTTCCTGCCGGCCCATTTGAATTTCGCCGTCAACCAGCGGCCTTCCGGTATAATTTTAACTGAAGACATTTGTTCCTTTCCTTGTCACACAGTATTTATCGCCCGTTATTGCCAAAAATTTCAGAACACATCGAATTGACCGCTCCGCCATATAAGGCTATAATTTATCCTTCGAGGTGAAAAATTTGGCAAAAGTCTCCGTTTTCGGCGCGGGCAATGTCGGCGCCGAGGTCGCAAGAAGAATAATCGAGAAGAAGCTCGCCGACGTCGTTCTTGTCGATATAGTCGAGGGCATCCCGCAGGGAAAAGCGCTCGATATGCTCCAGTCGGGTCCGGTCGAGGGCTTTGACAACAAGATCACCGGCACCAATGACCCGTCACTTATCGAAGGCTCGGACATCGTCGTCGTCACAGCCGGCCTTGCCAGGAAGCCCGGAATGAGCCGCGACGACCTTCAGGCAATGAACGCCAACATCGTCAAAGGCATCACTCAAAACATCAAGAAATTCGCGCCGCAGTCGATAATAATTATGGTCACGAACCCCCTTGACGTCATGACATGGCTGGCATGGAAGATCAGCGGGTTCGACAAACGGAAGGTCATCGGCATGGCCGGTGAGCTTGATACCGCGAGGATGATCGCTTTCATTTCAATGGAGACCGGGATGCCCTCGTCAAAGATCCAGGCGATGGTCCTCGGCGGCCACGGCGACCTTATGGTTCCCTGTGCCAGTCAGACAAAAGTGAACGGCAAGCCGCTTGATCAGGTGCTGTCGAAAGAAAAGATCGACGCGATCGTCAAAAGGACCGCGAACGGAGGCGCTGAGATAATCGATCTCCTCAAGACCGGCAGCGCCTACTACGCCCCTTCCGCCTCCGCGGTTAAGATGGTTGAAGCGGTCCTGAAGAATAAAAGTTCAGTAATACCCAGCGCCGTGATTCTTGACGGAGAATACGGGCTGAAGGATGTCTGCACCGGTGTCCCCGCCAAGCTCGGCGGCAGCGGCGTTGAAAAAGTGATCGACGTCAAGCTGACCGATGAGGAAAACGCGATGCTCAGGAAGTCCGCGGATTCCGTCAAGGAGAACATAGCAAAGCTGAAGATATGAGAGACATTGACGCAAAAAAGATATCAGATACGGTAAAGGACCTCGCAATAGCCGCGGCTTACGAGTTGAACGACGACGTCGTCGAAGCCCTGAACAAAGCCCTCAAGAACGAAAAAAGCAATAACGGCCGCGAAACCTTAAGGAAATTGATCCGCAATGCAGAAATTGCCAGGAAGGAAAGATATCCCATCTGCCAGGATACCGGTCTGGCCGTTGTATTTGTCGAACTTGGGCAGGAAGCGCACATCACAGGCGGAACTCTCGTTGATGCGGTGAACGAAGGCGTTGCCAGGGGATATAAAGAAGGTTATCTGAGAAGATCGGTGGTCGAAAGTCCGTTCGTCAGGAAGAATACGAACGACAATACTCCCGCGATACTTCATGCCGAGGTCGTGCACGGCGACAAGGTGAAGATAACTTTCATGGCAAAGGGCGGAGGGTGCGAGAACGTTTCAAGATACCAGATGTTCAAGCCGACCGCGAACTTTGATGAGATAGAAAAATTCGTACTCGAAACGGTCGACCTGGCCGGAGCAGCCCCCTGCCCTCCCATTATCGTCGGGGTGGGCATCGGCGGGAACCTTGAACAATCCGGCATCCTCGCGAAGAAAGCGCTCCTGAGGCCGGTCGGCAAGTTCCACAGCAACAAGGATACCGCAAAGATGGAAAGGGAATTGCTCGACAAGATCAATAAGCTCGGCATAGGCCCCGAAGGGATGGGCGGGAGCATCACCGCCCTTGATGTCCACATCGAAACGGCGCCGTGCCATATTGCAAGCCTTCCCGTCACTGTCAACATCGACTGCCACGCGCACCGGGTGAAGGAGGCGGTCATATGAGCGAAAAGAAGATAACGGCGCCTCTTGACGCGAAGACCATCAAGTCACTCAAGACTGGTGATCATGTCCTTATTACGGGCACAATTTACACAGCCCGCGATGCGGCCCACAAGAGGATGGCGGCATCACCGAAGAACCTTCCGCTCAACGTGAAGGACCAGATCATTTATTATTGCGGGCCCACTCCCGCGATGCCCGGGAGGCCGATCGGTTCAGCAGGGCCGACCACCGCGAGCAGGATGGACGAATTCACGGAGCCGCTCCTTAAAGCCGGGCTGAAAGGCATGATAGGCAAGGGAGATCGGAGCGATAAGGTCAGGGGGCTGATCAAAAAGCACAAGGCCGTTTACTTTGTAGCCACCGGAGGAGCGGGAGCTCTGCTTGCGAAGCACATCAAGTTTGCGCGGATCGCGGCGTACCCCGACCTCGGGCCCGAAGCTATTTATGAGCTCAAAGTTGTCGATTTCCCCGTAATTGTTGCAATAGATTCAAAAGGCAAAAACATATATGAAAGGAAAATAAAATGACAAAATTCAAATTAACAATTTCTCAATTAACAATTAACAACAAGGTGTCGCCTTTGGCGACATTAATTAAATATTCTTCATTGTTGTTAATTGTGTCATTGTTAATTGTTAATTGCGTCTTTGCCGAAGGCAAAGCGTATGACGGCGTCTGGTTCCTTGGATTCAACATGAATAAACCTCTTTTCGGCGATATGAACGGGAAGCTCGTGCGCCAGGCGGTGACCATCGCGGTGGACCGCGCCAAGATCGCGAACAGGATCGTGGGTGACGACACCGTGCCCGTGTGCATAATCCCGCCCGGCATGGAAGGCCACATGAGCCTGGAGGCTTACCCGCACGATTACAGGGAGGCGAAAAGGCTGATGCGGTCCGCCGGCTACACGCTGATGGACAAAAGGATCAAGTCCGTTACCCTGCTTCACACCGACGGGGAGAAGACAAAGCTGATAGTGGACGAGATAAAGAGGGACCTGATCAACCTCGGGTTCGACATCACGACCACCGTCGTCAAGTACTCCAATAACGACGCCTGGCAGAAAGAGCTCCGGTCCGGGAAATACGACCTTTTCGTGATGGGATACAAGGCCGGCAATATCGGCGAGATATTCGTGGGTGACAAGGAAACCGAGCTTTTCCATACGTTCACCTGCTTTGAGGTCACCACTAACGAGGCCAACATTGTTTATTTCAACACCTACGATGAAGCAACGAAATCGGGATTCTCGCCCGATCCCGTATGCAAGCCAAAACCTCCGAAAGAGCCGGGAACGCTCGAGCTCCTCAAGCCTCTCTTCTATTCTGAGGGTGAAGCAAACGTCATGGGGTTCAAAAATAAAAGGGCTGACATACTGCTCGAGGACCTCTCAAGGCTCGATCCTGCGATGAAAGCCTCCAGGTCCGACAAGTTCGAGGAGCTCTCCAGGTTTATCTGGGAAGAATGCCCCGTCGTTCCCCTCTTCTACATAACCAGATTATGAAGCAGATCGATCATTTCGTTAAAGTGCCCAAGAACGAGGCGGCGTTCCTTTGCTCCTACCTTGAATCTTTCGAGGGAATGTGCGCGGTAAGGACCCCGAACCCGAAGCCGGGCGAGGACACCGTGTTGCATCTGATGGTCTCTCCGGATTACCAGGCGCAGTACGAGGAGGTCATGAAGGACTTGAGGAAAGAGCTGGTCATGGAAGAGGTGGAGCCTTGAAGAGGATATTCCATCCGAAGATGCACGTGCGCAGCGTCCAGGACATCGATCTTGATGAGCTCAAAAGAAGGGGCCTGACGAACCTGATCGTGGACCTTGACGAAACACTGAGGAAGAGGAATTCGGGGCAGATGCCCGGATCTTCGATCGAATGGATAAAAGAAACCAAAGCAAAAGGCTTCAACATCTGCGTGTCATCAAATAATCCTTTCTTCTGGATGAACAGCGGCCTTTCAAAGCTCCTCGGCGTCCCTGTGAGCACTTTTGCCCTCAAGCCCTTTCCCTTTGCGATCCATCACGCCATGTGGAAGCTCGCCTCAAAGCGGAAGAACACAGCGCTTGTCGGCGACCAGCTTTTCACGGATATCCTCGGGGCGAACCTTGCCGGAGTTTATTCGATACTTGTCGATCCCATAACGGGCGTGGAAAAAGGCTTTTTAAGGAGAATGATGCGGTGGTTCGAGCAGAAAGTGTTCCCCAGGGTCAACTTAGACCTTTCAAAGAAAGCTTGATTATCTCCTCCACGCTTTTCACCCTGCTCAGGTCGGCTCCCGCCTTCATGACGGCGTCGCGCGCCTCCCTTGCCGAGTAGCCGAGCGCCATCAGCGCAGATGTTGCGTCGCCGATAAGCGGGTTCTCGCCGGGAATGCTTTTCATTGACACGCCGCCGGCAATGGAATAGGCTTTCGCGACCTTTTCCTTCAATTCGATCACAAGCTTTTGTGCGGTCTTGAGGCCGATGCCCGGCACTGAGGTGATCAGGTCAACGCTCCCCTTGGCGATCGCCACGACCAGGTCTTCCATTTTGATCTTCGACAATATCCCTATCGCGCTCTTGGGACCGATGCCCGAGACGGAAAGAAGCGTTGAGAAAAGATTCCTTTCTTCCTTGTTTGTGAAGCCGTAGAGGTCGTTAGCATCCTCCCTTATCACCTGATAAGTGAAGACCTTGATCTTCTCTCCCGTTTTTGGAAGCCTGTGGATCGTAGAGGTCGGCACATAAACTTTGTACCCGACGCCGTTTATATCGATGACTATAGAGTTCTGTTCGATTGAATCGAGTATCCCCGTCAACTGCGATATCATACCGCCGTCCTCACTTTCGAATTGAAACTTTCGAAGCTCATGTGCGTGAGCGCAACCGCTATTGCGTCCGCGGCGTCGTCCGGTTTCGGTATTGTTTTCAGCTTGAGAAGCCTTTTGACCATCTGTTGGACCTGGTTCTTGTCGGCCCGCCCGTAGCCGGTCAGCGCCATCTTGACCTGGAGCGGCGTATATTCAGCGATCTCCACGCCTGCTTTGGAAGCGGCAAGGAGGACGACCCCTCTTGCCTGTCCCACGGCCATGGCGGTCTTTGTATTGGCGCCGAAGAAGAGCTTCTCCACCGCGACCTGGTCGGGCTTGAAGCGCCTGAAGAGCTTTTTCATTTCGTCGTGGATTATCGATAATCGTTTCTGCGGAGTGTCTTTTTTCGTTGTCCTGATGCATCCGTATGTGACAATGCTTGTGCGCCCGTTATCCTCCTCGATGACGCCGTATCCCGTAGCCGCAGTCCCCGGGTCGATGCCCATGGTCTTCATGAGGGAATTATAGCACAGAAAGAGATAGGGCTTAAGAAGGCTTAATAGGGCTTAAAAGGAGCAACAGGGCGGATAAGGCGAATAAGTGCAACAGGAGGAATAAGGTAAAAAGGCAAATAAATTCAGGCGCCTTATCAAAACTTATGGCACTTATTCCCCCTATGTTACTTGTTATACTTTTTAAGCCTTTTCAAGCCTTATAAAGCCTTTTCCCTTCATAGCACGATTTCAAGGGAGCCCAAAATCAAGTGAAATTTTCTCAAATACCTGCCGATAATATATCGCAGATCCATATAAGGAGGTTTGTATATGGCTACAATCAGTAAGAATGAGGCAATTTCAGTTTTCGAAAAGGCCGATAGTTTCAAGGATTATATCCTCACCAAAAAAGAGATCGATGAGGCGTCTAAAACAGATGCATTGTCGCCCGATCAGTCAACTTTCTTAAAGGATACTTTTAATTACTATAATAAGCATAAAAATGATGATAGGACTCAAAGAGACAAGACTGTGAGTGGGATGGATTTGCTCGAATATATGGATGCGGTCAGTAAGTCCACTAGATCCAAAATCTTCAAGCAAAGAGATAGGGGCTACGCCTATAAAATTATGTCTAACAATAAATATTGTATTATAGAGCGGATAAAATCTGATCCTTATGATATAGAAGCTTATAATATCCTTAAAAGATGGTCGGATGATAAAGACGTTGTTATTACGGCTGCAAAATATGATGGCAGTTGCATTTATTATGCTAGTGAAAGGCTCCGTGATGATGATGATGTCGTTTTGACGGCCGTCAAGCAAAATGGACGGGCTCTTTTTAAAGCCAGTAAGCGCTTGCGGGACAATAAAGAAATCGTTATGGGGGCCGTTACGAATAATGGCCAAGCACTTGAATTTGCAAGTAATCGCCTCCGGGATGATAAAGAAATCGTTATGAAAGCTGTTAAACAGTACGGTATCTCACATGATGACTCAAGTAAGTGCGCGCTTTCATTCGCCAGTGACAGGTTAAAGGATGATAAAGATATTGTCCTTGCAGCTGTTAAAAAATGGGGGTCAACTTTAAGCCAGGCAAGTGACAGACTTAAAGATGATGAAGAGGTCGTACTTGAGGCGATCAAAAACTACGATTCAATGCACATTCAAAATAGCATTCTTGAAATCGCCAGCACAAGACTTCGTGAAGACAAGACATTTGTGATAAAAGTTATTAAGCAAAGAGGTGTGGAGCTTTGCGGCGCTGCGATGAGCTTGAAAGATGATGATGAAGTTGTTATGGAAGCGATAAGGCAAGATGGTACGGCACTTGGATGCACAAGCAAGCGGCTTCGCAACGATAAAAATGTCGCCTTAGAAGCAGTCCAATATGCTGGCATTTATGCCCGTTATTCGTCTGGTGATAAATTGCATAATGACCCAGATATTATTGAAGCCCAAAAACAATTCGAGACAGATCATAATATTTATGACGGCCCTAAGCCGTGGATGTCAAAGATATATTACGGGAAATTGAGTTACTATCCACGGCAAACGATGTTTATCAGATACGAAGAAAGACATCCTTTTACAATACCGGGATCTGAGAAAAAGCATTATATAAATGAGCTCCGAGAGAGAATATCCTATAGTACTACGCACGATGATTTTGTGTCCGTAATGGGCGCAGGGACTGCCTCTCGTGGCGGTTATTATACTCTGATGGATACGATAGATAAGGTTTACAATGCCTCAATAGGTGATGCTGATAAAAGGGCCCTTCTGATCGAGATCAAGAACTCCATAGTAAACCTCAATAAAAATTACCATGATGTTACTTCGCACAAACTACACATATTGGATGTTATGCTTGCAGAAGATATGATAGAAGATACTATTGATTCGATCTCAATGTTCAAGCTGGGCCGTTTTGGCGAAGATTGGGCGATGGGCGACCACGTTGCAGAGGCAATACTTCTTCTTCCGGATTCAAATATCAATAAGGATAAAAAAGCAACAATATATAATAAGATTATACAGTTATCACTGCGTCTTGATGATGGCACTCTTATTCAGCGATTTAACCTTAAATTTTATACTAATAAAAAACAAATCGAAAAAACAAGAAGATTATTGCTCTATATGGCTCAAAAAAGCATGATCGAATCTGGTTTTAAGAAAAAGGAAATAAAAGGGGTATTTGAGCAAGCATTTATCAGGCATTGCAAGAACAATTAATTGATTTTAGCCTTTATAGCACGATTTCCAGACCCCCCAAAATCTCGCTGGTTTTATAATCCGGATTGATGCTTATCTCGCGCGTGCCGCGGAGATTGATATGCACGTATTCGTTCGGATCGTACTTCGTCTTGAGCGTATAGGTATCCACTTCAGTGTCCGACGCCGCATAAGAAGATGATCTTATGTATTCCAGGTCGATCCTCAGTATCTGAAGGAACCTGTAAGTGATCCCTCCTCCCGGCGCTTTTGTGTAAGTTATATTGTCTGCTGTCAGGAGATGATCGATCGATTCCGTATACGAATAACTCGCAAAATACGTCCAGTTATCGTCATAATTCCAAAGGCCTTTCCCGTATAATGTTTGCGACACCGTATCAATATTCGACGTGCCGAGGGAGCTGCTCTGGTATTGGTTCTGGTAGCTATAGCTCGAATCTATTGAGAAACGCTCGTTCAGGGCTGTCTTGGCGCTGACCTCGTACTTTTTCGTATTGCCAAGCGTTCCATCGTAAGTCGTTGCACCCGCGATGGTCTGCTCCGTCAGGTCCAGGTCGGACGTGTTATACAGGAATTGCAGGGAAAGGAACCTTAAGGGAGCTGAATTCACGAGGAAGGTGGAATCATATGTATACCTGTGGTTCGCTTCCCGCTTGAAGCGGGGATCCGTCCTGTCGATGTTCATCGTATCGCCGGTCTTGTAGATCAGGCTGGTCGATAGTTCGCGGACAGGAGTGTGCGTTATCTCGCTTTGTGTTGTAAGGTCGTTATAGCTGTATGAATTGGCGCTCTCCACTCTCGTGAAGCTGGGCTTGTAATAATATCTCAACCTGACTGTTTCGGACGGGAGAACATCGAACCGGAAAGAACCAGTTTGCTTTGTCACCCCCTCCGGAGTGCCGCCAAAATCCTCCTTAATCGACTGGATAGTATACTTGCCGTCGGTGGAAAAGTTCTTTGCGGGCGAAGCTCTATAATTGAGGTCAGTGACGTTCGTCATCCCGTCAACCGAATCGTCGACGACCTGCAGGGAAAGCGAGCCAAAATAGTTCGAATTCGGCGTGACGGATGCGTTGGCATTGTATGTCTTGGTGTAAGGCGTGGTCTTGTCCGGCAGTACAGTATCCTTCAATTCGACGTTCCCTGAAACAGAGACCTTCTCAAGACCATAAGTCGCTGTGCCGAAGTTCACCGTTTTGTAGGTCGTAACCTCTTTTGAAGGTTCATGGTTCACCCTCTCCTCAAGACCACCCCTGACGGTGGAGAGAAGCCACCCATACCTGTAGCTCGATTCGGCATCATGTTTTGTGGTAAGCCTGGAGATCTCATCAGTGTAAACAGGATCGTTCGAATCGAACGTCTCCCTGTAGAAATAATTCAGAGAAGGGATGTCCTGCGGCGTCCACTTTGACTCGAAGTTCTTGTCGGTCGTGAGGTATTTTGTGTCTGAAAGCACATACTGATCATGGCCGTAGCCAGCGCTCGCATAATAGGTGCCGGATGGACGATATCCCAGCTTTGCTCCGTCCTGCCACACATCCTGTTTAGGAGAAGCATCGGCGATGGCGCTGAAAGTCGGTCCTACACGCTTATAATTCGTCTGCAGGCTGAACGGTCCTTGATCGGTGGAAGTGTCCAGCTTAAAGGCTTTGCCGACACTGCGGTTTTCACCTGGTTCCAATATGTTCAGGTCCTTATTGGAATACGCCAGCTCGGAATTGAATTGTGTGTTCCACAGTCTGCCCGAGCCATCGAAATCAACCAGGTAATGGCTTTGAGGCTCGATGGTGTTGGAAAGGGTCTCGCGTATCTCGTCCGCCTTGTAGAGCTGGTCGGAATCGTCAATGAAAGTAAAACCAAGCTTCAGGTCATCGCTCACTTTCTGCTTATATCTCAATCCCACTGTCGCATGCTGGAAAAGCGTTTCCCTGTAATCATAATACGCTTCGATGATCCATGTTTTCAGGACAATGCCTCTGCGGAATGTGATTGTTCCTGCCTGATAGTCGATAGTATAGTCGTC
Source organism: uncultured bacterium (assembly GCA_964611075.1). Taxonomy (GTDB): domain Bacteria; phylum Margulisbacteria; class WOR-1; order CAVSGV01; family CAVSGV01; genus CAZSXD01. Next base: position 4,690 of record CAZSXD010000007.1, on the reverse strand, counting down.
ACCCCTTGTCTGTTCGACACCGTTCAGATAAACCCTGTCGCTGTCTACCACCACCGGTGCATTTCCGAGATTGAACGGTCCCTGCGTCCCGTCGCCGTAAGATTTAAAGTACTTCGGATCGCCCCTCGGCGTGGAATATAAAGCCTTGAATCCCCACTGATCGTAATTCCCGGTTACTTTAACGCCCGAAAGGCTTTTGTTGAGCGTCCCGAACTCCGTCTCATTGAGATCGCCTATAAAGTCGCCGTAATACACCTCGGTGCTCGCCCTTCTGATAAGCACAGACACTTTGTCTTCGTTCTGCGACGTTGTCGAGTTGCCCGACGTCGAGGTAGAAATGAAATTCGCATCGACATCCGTTTCGCTGTCCAGCTTTCCTGCGATATTGAACCTGAGAGATTCTTCCCTTGTGTAGCCGGAAGCAAAACCTTCTTTGCTCCCTTCGATCGACCTTGTAACGAAATTGATCGACTTACTTCCCTTCACTTTAAGTCCCGTTTGTACTTCAGGCGTTGCCAAGACTTCCGGACTTGCGGCAATAACCGCCGCTTCTCCTGTTGATGCCTCTCCGCTGACAGGAAGGATAGCGATCTCCTGACCGACAGCCGTCCCCTCGATCGTGACAGGAGGCGGTGCAATCCTGACAAGTTTTCCTGCCGCCTGCGGCTCCTTGAAAGCCCGTATCCAGATCTTCCCCTCGATCATCACGTAATCCTTGTAATCGGTCAATTTCACGGCAGCGAACATCTTCTGAAAGAAAGCAAGCGCTTTCTTTCTTGCTTCCCTGTCGAGCTCGCCTCTTTTATACGTGATGAAGACGAATGAAAGGTTCCAACCTTCGTTCATTTCTTTAGGCGGCTTGACGATCCCCCTCCAGTAATTCCCTTCTTTTTTAAGAGAAAATTTGGCTGTTTTGTTGAAGACATAAGTAACGCTGAGCGGATTAAACGGAGCAAATACCCTGATGGCCACATCCTCATCGATCGCCATAGGATAAGGGTTAAAAAGTACGTCGTACTCTCTTGTGTCGTATCCTCTGACATACCGAATTTCCGACTGCGCAAAGGAAAGACTTAATGCAGAAAAAAGAAATAATATGGTCAAAAATAGAAGTTTTGTCTTCATATAAGAAGGCCCGGTGATTTTTAGAAGAGTACTCTGAACTCCTGGATCCTGTGATTGTTCGTATCCGCCACGAAGAGCTGGCCGGGCTTTCCCACGGATATCCCCGTCGGACTGTTGAATTCCTTGTTGCCAAGCCCCGTTGATCCGAACCTGGCGAGGAACTTCCCGTACTTGTCGAATATCTGCACCCTGTTGTTCCCCGTGTCGCTCACATAGATATACCTGTCGTCGACAGCTATGCCGGAAGGCGAATTGAACTCGCCGTCCCCTCCCCCCTGCTTCCCAAAAGCCCGGAGAGGCCAGCCGTTCTCGTCCATCACCTGTATGCGGTTGTTCTTCGTGTCCGCGATGTAAATGTACTTGTCCCTGTCTATGGCAACATCCTCGGGATCGTAGAAGAATCCGCTCCCCATCCCGAAGGCCCCCATGGAATCGAGGAAATTCCCGTTCTCATCGGCCCTCTGTATCCTGTTGTTGGCCGAATCTGCGATGAGTAGCCTGCCCCATGAATCGACGGCTATCCCCAGAGGATCGCTGAAGAAGCCGGTATCGGACCCGAACGAGCCGAACTGCGCCAGATAATTCCCGCGCACGTCGAATTTCTGGACCCTGCTGTTCTCCTTGTCCACAACGTATATGCGGAAATTGAAGTCCACCGCTATCCCGGCGGGGGAATTGAACTTGCCGTTGTCGCTGCCGAATCCCCCGAACTGGAAAAGAAAATTGCCGTCGCTGTTGAAGGCCTGGACGCGGTTGTTGCCGGAATCGGAAACGAAGATGTTGCCAAGCCCCGTCGACAGGTCGCCGTATGACCCCACCACGACATCCCTCGGGTAAATAAACCTCCCGTCGCTGGCCCCCGCGCCGCCGATGATACGGACGAACTCAACATCGGGCGCGACGACTTCGGAAGTTGCTACAGGAGGGGTGCTCATGGGATAAGCATTTAAGCATAATAACGCGGAAAATAGAGCCGACAATAATACCCTGTTTTTCATGGGGCACTTCTCCTTTATGCGCCGCTCCCCGACATTGCGTCAGGAAGGGGTATCCGGCATCAGCGGGTAAAATTATAACACTTATGATATAATTCTTCTATGCCATCCGTGTTCGACTGGCTGAAAATGAGGAAAAGGTCGCTCAAGAAGCGGAAAGGCCTCAAGTTCTCTCCCGCCGCGAAATCGATCACCATCGCGCTGATCGTGCTTTTCGCGCTTTTTGTCCTGCGATATTCCGGACAGATAATCCATCCGTTCATCTGGGCGCTGACTTCCATGTATCTCTTCGCCCCGCTCATCTACTCCCTGGAGGCGAGGACAAAAGTGAACAGGATCGTGTGGATACTGCTAGTGTACGTCCTGATCGGGATCGTCATCTACTGGGCGCTTTCGTACGCAATACCCATAATCAATAACGAGGTGTCGGAAATATTCGGCATCGGCAAGTCGCAGGGCGCCTCCTTCATCGGAAGGCTCTCAAACCTCGGCAAAGTGAACCTCCTCGGTATGGAGGTGAACATCAAGGACAGTGTGGATAACCTGCAGGCGTGGGTGCGCGATGAGGCAAAGACGCTCGCCGTGCCGGTGTTTTTCGGATTCATCGAGAGGCTCATCGCGATATCGGCGTACATGGTCATCACTTTTTACCTGCTCCTGGACGGCGAGAGATACATCCGTCTTTTCCTTTTATTGTTCCCCGCGAAATTCAGGAGGGAGATAACTTCCGTGGCAGGCGACGTCAATGAAACTCTCGGCGCTTACCTGAGAGGCCAGGTCCTGCTGATATTCATAATGAGCTTCGCGAGCTGGATGGTCCTGAGCTTCCTGAAGGTGAATTACGCCTTTGTCCTGTGCCTTGCCACCGGAATACTCGAGGTAGTGCCGATCATCGGCCCCATACTTGCGACGACGCTCGCGTCCCTTGTGGCCTTCAATCAGCCGGTCGTCGCATGGGGCCTGACGAACGCAACGCTCACGCTCATAGTGATCTCGGCTTATTTCATCCTCAGGCAGATCGAGGACCTTATCGTCATCCCCAATGTTGTGGGGAAGTTCATCCATGTCCATCCGATAATGGTGATGTTCGCGCTGTTCGTGGGGGCGAAGATCGGGGGAATGCTGGGCATATTCCTGGCCCTGCCCGTTTCGGCGGTGCTCAAGGTCCTCTTCAATTACCTGTATCCTAAGCTTTCCGGATAAAGAACTTCAGCAGTTCGTGGCCTTTTTTTATCCGAAGTTTTGACTTGCGGACTTCTCTTTCCGAATATCCATCGCAGCCTTTAACGGTCTTTCTTGATGAAAATATGGCGAACGGGACCGGCTCTCCCGAATGTGTCATCAGCGATATCGGCGTCGGATGATCGGGCAGGACCATCACCTTATAATCTTTGAACTTTTTCAATCCTTTGAGTATCGTGCCGACAACAAGCCTGTCGAAGTCTTCGATAGCTTTCAACTTATGCTTCAGATTTCCCTCGTGGCCGGACTCATCGGGAGATTCAACATGGACAAAGACAAAGTCGCCCTTATTGAGCGAATTGAGAGCGTGTTTCGCCTTACCGACGTAATTTGTGTCAAGGTATCCTGTGGCTCCGGGAACATTGATGACCTTCAGGCCGACCGCCTTGCCGATGCCCTTGATAAGATCGACCGCGGTGATAACCGAACCTTTCAGCGGGAATTTCGGCATCCTGGGCGACCTTCCCTGCCCCCAGAGCCATATCATATTGGCTTTGAATTTTTTTGATGAAAGGATCTCCGCGGATTCGGCCATAAGGATATTGAGGACATCCGCTCCTTTGCCTTTCGGAAGATATTTCCTGATGGGCCTGCCCGTTATGTCGTGAGGCGGGGTGCATTTTACCCTGTCCGGCCCGCCTTCTATGAGGCAGATATGCCTGTAGCTGACGCCGGGAAAGAATCTGATCTTCTTATTGCCCAATTCCCTGTCGATCAGCCTGATCACTTTCGAAGCTTCTGCGGTCGAGATATGCCCCGCGCTGTAATCGGCCATTCTGCCTTTTTTGATCTTTACGGTGTTGCATCGGAAAGAGACATCGTCCGGCCGCAGCTTGATACCCCGGCTCAGTGCCTCAAGTGGCCCCCTGCCGGGGAAATGCCTTTCCGGGTCATAGCCGAAGATGCTTAGGTTGGCAATGTCGCTTCCCGGTTTCATGCCTTTCGGGACGGTAGAGACCATCCCGCACACGCCGTTCTTCGCGATAAAGTCCATGTTGGGGGTTTTGGCGGCTTCAAGAGGCGTTCTTCCGCCAAGCTCTTTGAGCGGTCTGTCCGCCATCCCGTCGCCTACCAGGATCACATATTTCATGGCAGGATTATATCAGATATATTCGAACTTATACGAGGCTTTTGAGAGCTTATTGTAAGCTTCCGTGTCGCTGCGCAGGTTGAACGGAATGTCCACTATCTTCGAGAAGCCTTCCCACACCCCGAACCATCCGAGAGGCGTGAAAATTATGCCGTGCCGGCCAGGAACCCGCCCAGGGCTTCGCCCTGAAGGATCAGAACGCTCCAGAGCGGGCAAAACTGGCATCCCAAAAACGGTA
>CAZSXD010000006.1:0-16748 GCA_964611075.1 uncultured bacterium | reverse complement strand
AGGCTCACCGGCAGCAAGAGCAGGCTCTCGAACAAACCTTTGCCGCAGGACGACCCGAAACAGAGGAGGCCCGACATATCGAGGGCGAGGAAGGAGCTCGGGTGGGAGCCGAAAGTACCGCTTGAAGAAGGGCTGAAAAGAACGATAGAATATTTCAAGGGTGAATGAGCGGAAATATTCGTTGTCGATCAAGGAGGGGACCCGGATGCCGAAAGATTTTGCGATAAAGTACCTGAAGGAGCTCAGGAACAGTCTGGATAATCTGTCCTTCGATAAGATCGAAGAGATCGTAAGGGTGCTGGAAGAGGCTTACAGAAAAGGCAGGCACATATTCGTGATGGGGAACGGGGGAAGTGCCGCAACGTCATCGCATTTCGTCTGCGATTTCGCGAAAGGGAGCGGCGTGGCGGGCAAGAAAAAAATGAAGATCATAGGTCTTGCCGACAATGTCCCGATCATGACGGCCGTGGGGAACGATCTCTCGTACGATGATATCTTTTCTGTCCAGCTCGAACCCCTCCTTGAGAAGGATGACGTTGTCATAGTTTTTACAGGTTCGGGGAACTCAAAGAACATATTGAAGGCGGTGGGGTACGCGAACTCAGTCGGGGCCGTTACGGTCGCTTTTACCGGTTTCAATGGCGGCAAGGTGAAAGGGATGGCCAAAAAGGTCCTTATCGTCCCGTCTGACAACATGGAGCGTATAGAGGATGTCCATCTGATACTCATCCATCTGATGCATCTATATTTTTACGAAGGAATAAGTGAAGGCCGTATTTCTTGACAGGGACGGCGTCATCAACAGGACAACGGAAAGCGGCTTCGTCCTCAAATGGAACGAATTTAAGTTCCTTCCCGGCGTTCCGGAGGCAATAAAGCTTATCAACCAAAAGGGGATCCCCGTCATAGTCATAAGCAACCAGTCATGTGTGGGGAGAGGATTGATCAGTGATGAAGAGGTTAAGGCCATCAATGACAGGATGCTCAAGGAGCTTGAGAAGCGCGAAGCGCAAATCGACGCCGTTTATTTTTGTCCCCACGCTCCCGACGCCGGGTGTGCCTGCAGGAAGCCGGCGACCGGGCTGTTCCAGCAGGCTGCGAAGGACCGCGAGATCGACTTCGCTTCTTCCTGGTTCATAGGGAACAGTGATACCGATGCGGAGGCCGGGAAGAGGATCGGCTGCCGCACGTACCTTCTGAAAGAGGGAGAGCCGATACTGCCCGCCGTGAAGGAGATACTCAGGCAAATTTCCGCTTGACAACCCCGGTACAAATGCTATAATGTTCAAGTTTTGAACAATAAATGAACATTATTTATGGTGGACGAAAAAGAACTTAAGGTCATCGATCAGATATCAAAAGGGAACAGCACAACGCAGCGCGAGCTTTCCCAGAGGACCCGCCTGTCCCTCGGCGCAGTCAACCTCATAATCAAAAGGCTTGTAAAGAGAGGCTTGATCAAGACAAGGAACCTGAACCCCAAAAAAGTGGAATACGCGCTGACGCCGAAAGGGTTCGCGGAAAAAGCCAGAAAATCCCTCAGCTACCTCGTCAAGACCATCGATCTCGTGAAAACGGTGAAGGATGAGATCGCAAAGATCGTGCTCGAGGAATATAACAGCGGTCAGAAAAAATTCGTCATCCTCGGCGGGAGCAGCCTTGCCGACGTCATCGAGCTGGCGCTGAAGGGTTTCAACTACAGGAGAGTGAAGAGCTTGCTCGAGATCAGCGACGGGGACGCGCTCGTCCTTATCGCGGAAGAGCGGCTTTCCGCCAACGGACGCCGATCGATAAACATCTCCAAGCGGCTCGGCGAAATGTACTGGGGAGTGAACGGCGATGAAGGATAAAGCGGTCGTCACGGGAGGGGCGGGCTTCATCGGCAGTCATCTCACGGAGAGGCTCCTGAAAGAGGGCTTAAGCGTTACGGTGATCGACAACATTTCCACCGGACGCCTCCTCAACCTTGAAGGTCTCCGCCGGCATCCGAGGCTGAAGGTTGTCATGGCCGACATCAACGACAGGAAAAAGATCGCGAAATATTTCCGGGGTGCCGACTATGTCTTCCATCTCGCGGCGCTCGCCGACATTGTCCCCTCCATAGTTGATCCCGAAGGATATTTCCGCTCGAACGTGGACGGCACGATGAGCGTCATGCAGATCGTCAGGCATGAATGTCCGAAGCTTAAAAAATTCGTCTACGCGGCGTCCTCCTCATGCTACGGCATACCGGACAAATGCCCCACGCCAGAGACGGCAGAGATCAGGCCCGAATATCCCTATGCTTTCACGAAGTACGCCGGAGAGCAGATAGCGCTACATTGGAGCAGGGTCTATAAGATACCGTTGATATCGCTCAGGATGTTCAACGTTTACGGGCCGAAGTCGCGGACATCAGGAACTTACGGCGCGGTCTTCGGGGTCTTCCTCGCGCAGAAACTGGCCGGCAGGCCATTCACTGTCGTCGGCGACGGAAAACAGACGAGGGACTTCACTTTCGTCACGGACGTTGTCGAGGCACATCTCGCGGCGGCAAGATCAAAGATCACCGGCGAGATATTCAACGTCGGAAGCGACCGCACTTACAGCGTCAACAGGCTCATTCAACTTCTCGGCGGTAAAAAGGTCCATATTCCCAAGCGGCCCGGCGAGCCTGACTGCACGTACGCCGACATCTCAAAGATCAAAAAAGCCCTGAAGTGGAGACCGAAGGTCCCGCTAGAGCTAGGGATAAAGATATTGCTGGAAAATATCGATTACTGGCGCAACGCTCCCGTCTGGACGCCTTCATCGATCAGAACGGCGACAAAGGACTGGTTCAAGTATCTTTCAAGATAGAGAGGTGCATATAAAATGGATGACGTTAACGCGAAGATAAAGACCATTGACGAGCTGAAGCAGATCTCCGCCGAACTCAAAAGCAAGGGCCTGAAGGTCGTTCATTGCCACGGGGTTTTTGATCTGCTCCATCCCGGCCACATCAAGCATCTCGCATCCGCGAAAAAAGAGGGCGACGTCCTGATCGTCACGATCACCGCGGACAAATTCGTGCGCAGGGGGCCGGGAAGGCCGATATTCAACGAGTCGCTCAGGGCGGAGACGCTAGCTTCCATTTCCAGCGTTGACTATGTGGGCATTGACCACAGCTTCACGGCGGTGGACGCCATCAAGAAGATCAGGCCCGACGTGTACGTGAAGGGCCAGGAGTACGAAAAGAAAGAGAAGGACGTGACTGGCAAGATCGGCGAAGAAGAATCGGCCGTAAAGTCCGTAGGTGGCCGAACAGCCTTCACTTATGACATCACATTCAGCTCGTCCAAGCTCATCAACGAATACCTCGACGTCTTCCCATCGGAAACAAAGCAGTATCTTCAGACGATCGCCGGGAAATATCCGATCGAAAAGATAGTCGAGACGATCGGTGCCTGCAAAAAGATGAAGGTGCTGGTGTTCGGCGATGCCATCATCGATCAATATCATTATTGCGATTCGATGGGAAAATCGCTTAAAGAGCATCTTGTCGTCAGCAAGTACATGGGGGAGGAGTCGTTCGCGGGAGGGGTTTTTGCCACTGCGAATAATGCCGCCCAGCTCTGCGGCGAAGTGCACGTGGTGACCATGCTCGGCAAAGAGAACACTTATGAGGATTTCATAAAAAGCCGGCTGCAGAACAATGTCAGGCCCAAGTTCTTCTACAGGGACAAGGCTTCGACCACCATAAAGAGAAGGTTCATCAATTCCATCCTTAACCAGAAACTTTTTGAGATATGCTTCATGAACGACTGCCCGATCGAAAAGGGCATCGAAGACCAGATGATCGGGCACCTTGAAAAGATAATCCCAGAATACGACATCGTGATAGTTTCGGATTTCGGCCACGGGCTTATTACGGACGCGCTGGTAAAATTGATAACGAGCAGATCGAAGTATCTCGCGCTGAACGTGCAGACCAACAGCGCGAACACCGGGTTCAATTTCGTCACGAAATATCCGAAGGCGGATTACATCGCGGTGGATGAGCCTGAGATAAGGCTCGCGGCGCATGACAAGCACACGGAGATAAAGGAGCTTATGCGCTTGATGCTTGACCGGTTGAACTGCGATAACCTGATGGTTACGAGAGGACACGAGGGCGCGACCAACATTGACAGGACGTCCGGATTGCACGAATCGCCCGCGCTGGCCTCGAAGGTGGTCGACCGGGTGGGTGCGGGCGACGCGCTTTTTGCGTTCACCTCTCCGTTGATGGCGGCGGGCGTGCCGCGCGACCTCACGACTTTCATTGGTAACGCGGTGGGGGCGCTGAAAGTTCAGATCGTGTGCAACAGGGCGCCGGTGAATGTGGTTGACCTGATGAAATTCGTAACGAGACTTTTAAAGTAGGCGAGGAGGACAAGATCAGTGCCTGAGAAGAAAAAATTAATGCTGATATATCCGAATTTCCGCTGGCAGAAGTTCGACCGTAATACCATGTGGGAACTGAGCCCGGAGACCATATGCCTGCTTGCCGCAATGGTCAGGGACATTGTGGACGTGAAGATCGTTGACGCACAGCTGTACGATCTGTCCCTCGAAGAATTTGAAAAGCGGGTCAGGGATTATGCGCCGGATTTCGTCGGCATCTCGGTCCTGACGACGGAATATTCGGACGTGCTGGACATAACCGCAAGGAAAATAAAGGAGATCAACAAAAATACCGTTGTCATCGCCGGCGGAGTGCATGTTACCACGAACTTTAAAATGGCCCTGAAGAACGCGGACGTGGATTATTCGGTCCGGGGCGAAGGGGAATATGTCCTGCCCGCGCTCCTGAAATATCTGATGGGGCAGGGCGACCTGCCCGCGGAAGGTCTGGTCTTCCGGCGCGATGGGAAAGAGATCGTTCAGAAGCGGGCGATCGTCGAGGATATCTCTAAACTACCCTGGCCGGCATATGACCTTGTGGACCTTCACGCTTATCTTGTGAAAAAACCCAGGCCCGGCCCGGCCAACCCTCCCGCGTATCCGTCCCTGATGATGGTCCCCACCCGCGGATGTCCTTTCGGATGTTCCTTTTGCCAGGTCGATGAGATCGCCGGCAAAAAAGTCAGGGCCAGAGACCCTGAAGACGTGGTGGACGAGCTGCTGTTCCTTAAAAAGAAATACGGCATACGCTCTGTCATCTTTTACAATGACAATCTCCTGATGGGCGAGAAAGATTTTGCCAGAAAGCTTTTCAAGCGCATGATCGAAAAAAAACTGGACCTGAAGTGGGTGTCGATCGGCATAGCTCTTTTCCTGGTGACGGACGAGATACTGGACCTTATGAAAGGATCCGGCTGCGTGGGCGTTAATGTCGCGATCGAGTCGGGGAACGAAAGGGTCCTGAGGGAGATAGTGAACAAGCCAATAAAGGACCTGCATAAGGTGCCGGAAATAATCAGGAAGATAAAGGACAGGGGAATTTATTGCCTGGCTAACTTCATAATCGGCCTGCCGGGCGAGACATGGAACGAGATAAGGGATACCATAAAGTTCGCCGAGAACTGCGGAGCGGATTATATAAAGATATTCGTCGCGGTCCCGTTGTACGGGACGAAATTGTATGAGATGGCGAAGAGAACGAACGCGATCATGGGGGGGGAGGAGAATCTGAAGGTCGACTGGCGTTACAGCCAGGTACTATCCAAAGAATGGACGACGAAGGACGTGAGCATTCTGCGCGCCTACGAGTGGGACCGGATCAATTTTTCCAGGGAGAGGATAAAACGCACCGCGGAGCTCTGGGAAATGACCGAGGAAGAATTGAAAGAAGTGCGTAAAAAGACCCGGGATGCCCTGGTGTTCGATGAGGTAAAGCATGTCAAAGATTGAGAGTGTTCTGGTGACGGGAGGGGCAGGATATGTGGGAAGCGTCCTTATCCCGAAACTCCTGAAGAAGGGATATAAGGTCAAGGTCGTCGACCTTTATATTTACGGGGAGGACGTACTTGATGCGGTGAAGGACGATCCGAACTTGAAGCAGATCAAGGGTGACATCAGGGACTCCGCGATGCTGGAGAGGGAGCTCAAGGGCGTGGATGCCGTCATCCACCTGGCATGCATTTCCAACGACCCGAGCTACGAGCTTGACCCGGCGCTCGGCAAATCCATCAATTACGACGCGACTATCAAGCTTGTCGACCTTTCAAAGAAGCTCGGCGTAAAAAGGTTCATATATGCCTCAAGCTCAAGCGTCTACGGGATCAATGACGAAGATAACGTCACGGAAGACCTGAAGCTTGAGCCGCTCACCGAGTATTCAAAGTTCAAGGTGCTGGCGGAGGATTACATATTAAAGCACCGCGCGCCGGGATTCGTCGTACTCATTCTCCGGCCGGCGACGGTGTGCGGATATTCGCCGCGTCTGCGCCTCGACCTGTCGGTGAACATCTTGACGAACTCCGCGGTCAACAAAGGCAAGATCACCGTCTTCGGCGGCGAGCAGCAGCGCCCGAACATACACATAGAGGATATGACAGACCTTTACGTCAAAACGCTCGAGTATCCTGACAAGAAGATCGACGGGAAGATATTTAATGCAGGCTGGGATAACATGAAAATGAAGGATATCGCAACCACGGTCAAGAAGGTCGTAACGGACAAGATGGGGGAAAAAGACCTTCAGATCGAGACCACTCCGACTAACGACAATAGGTCATACCATGTTTCGTCGGAGAAAATCAAGAAAGAGCTGGGCTTTGAGGCCAAAAGATCCATTGAGAATGCGGTAAAAGGTCTTGTGGATGCTTTCATGTCTGGCAAGATAAAAGATCCAGATGACAAGAAATATTACAATATCAAGACGATGCAGGAGATTAATTTAAAGTAATGCTCAACAACAACACGAAAAATATGATCAATGCCAGCCTGATTCTTTTATACGACGACGAAGGGCGGCTTTTATTGCAGCACCGCACCGGCGATGCCGAGCGGCTGCCCGGCTACTGGGCTTTTTTCGGCGGCGAGATCGATCCCGGGGAAACGCCGGCTGCGGCGATCCGGCGCGAAGCGCTCGAAGAGCTGGACTATCACCTTCGGGACCCGCAATTCGTGACCGAAAAGGATTGTGTCCTGCCCAACGCCGCGGGGCACCTCTATGTCTACGTTGATCATTATGCCGGCGATAAATCATTGTTAAAGTTGAAGGAGGGGCAGGGCTGGGGCTGGTTCAAGGCCTCGGAGATAGCGGGCCTAAAAATGATCGAGCATGATCGGGAAACTGTCAAGGCGGCAGCGGTTTTCATTGCCAGGCAAAACAGACATTTAGCCGAAGGGAAAAGACCATGAAAATACTGGTGATCGGGTCGACCGGGATGATTGGCAGCGCGTTCAAAAGGAACCCGGCGGAGGACGCAGGATACTCTTTTTTCAGCCACGCTACGCTGGAGATCAAGGATCCCGCGCAATTGGCCGGGCGACTGGAGCAGGAAAGACCGGATTACGTCATTAATACGGCGGCTTACGTGGGAGTTGAGCCTTGCGGCAATAATCCGGGTGAGGCCTTTGTCGTCAATACCAAGGCGGTCAAGGACCTGGCTGAGATCTGCAAGCGACTGGACATCTGCCTGGTCCACTTCAGTTCGGACGGCGTCTTTGACGGGCGCAAAGGCGATTACTACACCGAAGCCGACACGCCCAATCCGGTCAATATGTACGGCATGACGAAATACATGGGGGACCTGTTCGTCCAGAACATCTGCCCGAAATATTACATTTTAAGGGTGCCGATCCTCTTTGGTCTGCGCGAGAACCGGGGCAAGATCTTCCTGGAAAAAATGTACGAGCTGGTCAGGTCCGGCCGCAAAGAATTGCGGATCGCCGATGATATCATTTCCTGCCCTTCATTCACTGATGATATCGCGAGAGGGGCACTGGGTATTATCAAAGCTAAAATGCCGTACGGGTTGTATCATCTCAAGAACGAAGGGAAGGCAAGCTTGTTCGAATTTGCCGACCGGTTCTTTAACAAGCTTGGTTCAACCGTGAAGCTCGAAAGGGCCAAGGCGAGCGATTTCGCAGCCAAAGAAAAAGAGCTAAAACCACTGAACACTTCGATCCGGTCGGTCAAGATCAAGCACCTGCGGTTCTGGGAAGAAGCGCTGGATGATTATATTTTGCAATTCCAGGATCAGAAAAAAAAGGGGGAACAAAGATGAGCGATAAATTGCAATTCCAGGATCAGAAAAAAAGGAGGGGACAAAGATGAGCGACAAATATTTGATGGATGGGCACAAGCTGCTCTGGCATCTGGACCGGGTCGTTGACTGGCAGCAAGGGAAAAGGATAGTACCGATCTATATCGATGTCGGCTTGAGCAAATGGTGCAATATCAAGTGTCATTATTGTTTTGGTGCGCTGCAGGGAAACGAAAACCGTAAAGGTGAAGGGGTCTATTTCCCCCGCGAGCCGCTGCTGCGCTATGTTCGTGAGGCGGGTGAGGCCGGGGTACGTTCAATGGCGTTTATCGGCGAAGGCGAACCGACGATGAATCCGCATATCTATGAGGCGATAGTCGTCGGCAAAAAGGCCGGCCTGGATCTTGCCGTCGGCACGAATGGGATCCTGTTTGACGATGGACGGGACGGCGAAATGGCCCTGGAGAACCTGACCTGGATCAGGTTCAACATCAGCGCGGCTTCTGATGAGGCGTACCGCCGGCTGCACGCGAGCAAAGAATTCGATACCTTCGTGCGCAAGGTCAAATTCTGCCTCGAGACCAAACGCCGGAAGAACCTGGAAGTGACGATCGGCTTGCAAATGGTCTTGACCCCTATGGATGTCGATCAGGTCATCCCGCTGGCGAAATTAGGCAGGGACCTGGGGGTCGATTATCTTGTCATCAAGCAATGCGGTGATACGGTGGGAAACGAGCTGGGCGTGTTCAACCGGCTTAAAGAGTATGATAACTATGTAGACATCCTGAAGGAAGCGGAGAGCATTTCGAATAAGGATTATGATGTGGTCATCAAATGGGGGAAGATCGTGAATAGGGGGAAGCGGACCTACGAGCGGTGCCTGGGTGCGCCGTTCCTGCTGTATTCAAGCGGCGACGGGAAATTGTATCCCTGCGGCATGTTCTTTAACGTGCAGGAGGAAGAATATCGCATGGGGGACCTGGTGACCCAGTCGTTCAAGGAAATATTGCAGAGCGACCGCTATTGGCAGGTGATTGAAAAGGTCAAGCAGATAGACGTGCGGGGTTGTTATGCCAACTGCAAGACCCATGCCATTAACGAGTTTCTCTGGTCATTGGAACGGCGAAAACCGCCCCATACAAACTTTGTCTAAAGTGAGATCGAACCTGAGGATCGGAATGGATTTTGACAATACTATAGTAATGTATGACGACATCTTCCATAGATACGCGGTCAAGCTGGGCCTTGTCAGCGCGGGTATTGCAAAGGATAAGCAGAAGATTCGCGACGCGATTAGACTGCTCCCTGACGGCGAAAGCAAATGGATAAAGCTTCAGGGGCTTGTTTACGGACTTCACATAAACGAGGCGAAGCCGGCAAAAAGCGTGGAGAAGTTCTTGAACGCTTGCCGCAAAGAAGGAGCGAAAGTCTTCATCATAAGTCTTAAAACCCGTTATCCCGTGCTCGGCCCGAAGTACGACCTGAGAAAATCCGCAAAAAGCTGGCTTGAACAAAGGAAATACCCGGCAAGGTTCGGCATAAAAAGGAACATGATAATGTTCGAAAGCACATTGCATGATAAGCTGAGCAGGGTAGCGGAGAGCGGATGCACCCACTTCATAGACGACCTTCCGGAGGTCCTTCTTTCGCCGCATTTTCCATCGAATGTCAAACGGATCTATTTTTCAAAGGAAAAAGGCGACATTCCCCACGGCATTGCATGGTTCAGCGACTGGAGCGATATCTCTTCGGCTTTTTTCGGCGGGACATTGTCCAGGATCATTTTCAGGGAACTGGGCGAAACGATAAGTTCGGTGCATGCGTTCCCGGGTAGCATCAACGCAGGAGCTTATAAAATAAGGACAAAAGAAGGCGGCATATACTTCGCGAAACGGTACAACAGGAAAAAGAACGATAAAAGGGACAGGCTTTCCACCGAGTTCAACGCACTGAGCTTTCTGCAGAAGAACGGGATCCGCAACATACCGCTGCCGCTGTGCAAGGATGATGCGGAGAATTCGGGCGTTTATTCTTTCATTGAAGGCAAAAAGATACGCAACAGATCGGTCACGAAAAAATTAGTCCTTCGGACAGCAGATTTCATCATCAAGCTCATTTCATTATCAAAGGCAGAGGGTGCGAATAAATTGCCGGCGGCTTCAGAGGCGTACTTTACGATCAACAGCCACATCAAATGCGTGGAATCGCGGCTTAAGAAGCTTGAAAAAGTCAGGTCAAAGGAACTTCAGGCTTATTTGAGGGACGACTTCGTTCCATTTTTCCGGGAAGTGAAAGCTTTCATCCGGTCGAAAACACAGCTCCTGGGTGTTGAGGCGGACAGGGAACTTGGCATGGCGGAGAGGATACTGAGCCCCTCGGATATGGGCTTCCATAACATGCTAATCGGGAAGGACGGCAGGTTATATTTTCTTGACCTTGAATATTTCGGCTGGGACGACCCCGCCAAATTAATATCAGACGCCTTCCTTCAGCCGGACCATCCGGTGCCCGTGCGATACCGCAAAGTCTTCTTTGACAGGATAAAAAAACACTGCGGCAAAAGCCTGAAGCTCCGGCTTCCCATATTGTATCCGGTCTTTGCGGTGAAGTGGTGCGAGATTATACTGAATGCCTTTCTTACCCCGCATGATACAATCAAACGCAAAAAGCAGCTGGCGAAAGCGAAGAAAAGGTTGAACGACATCAGGCTGGAGCTCAAGAAGAACACATTCCCGTTGTCACTGACAGATGAGGCGAACGCGTGAAAAACCTGGACGAAATATCCGTAAAATACCGCGAAAGGATCCTGCAGATACTGGAGTACGCCGGAAGAGGGCATATCGGCTCGGCATTCTCCATCATCGAGATACTGAGGGTGCTTTATGACGACATTTTGCGCTATAAGCCTGACCAGCCGAAATGGGAGGGCAGGGACAGGTTCATCTTAAGCAAGGGGCATGGATGCCTGGCGCTTTATGTGATGCTGGCCGAAAAAGGGTTCTTCCCCAAGGAAGAGCTCAACAAATTCTGCAGCTTTGATTCGATACTTGGAGGACATCCGGAAGCGGGCAAAGTGCCCGGAGTCGAAGCTTCCACCGGCTCGCTGGGGCATGGCCTTCCTATCGCGGCCGGGATCGCGTTAAGCGGCAAGATGGATAAAAAGGACTTCAAGACGTTCGCCCTCCTCGGCGACGGTGAATGCGATGAGGGGACCGTGTGGGAAGCGGCGATGTTCGCGTCCAAACACAAGCTCAACAGATTGACCGTAATGGTGGATTACAACAAGATGCAGTCTTACGGAAAGACCTGCGATGTCATGGACCTGGAGCCGTTCGCGGATAAATGGAAAAGCTTCGGTTTTTGCGTGAAAGAAGTGGACGGCCACGATGTTGCCGCCCTTAAAAAGGTCTTGAAGAGCATACCGTTTGACGATGAAAAACCCGGAGCATTGATCTGCCATACCGTTAAAGGCAAGGGCATAGCCTCGATCGAATGGGATGCGAGCTGGCACCACAAGAGCAAGATTCCGCAGGATGTGCTTGGGCTTCTCCGGAAGGAATTAGGCGGTGAAGAATGAGAAAGACATGCCTTGACCAGGTTTATCAACTGGCTAAAAAAGATCCGAGGATAGTGTTCGTAGGGTCGGACGTCGCCGCAGGAACTTTGGATGATTTTCGACGTGAAATGCCGGACCGCTTCTTCATGGAGGGGGTAAGCGAAGCCAATCTTATCGGAATGATGAGCGGACTGGCGATGAACGGGAAGATCCTATATTTCAATACTATCGCCGTCTTTCTTACCCGCAGATGTTATGAGCAGGTCCTGCTTGACGCGGCGGTTCATAATCAGAAGATAAGGTTGATCGGAAGCGGTGGCGGACTTGTTTATGCGCCTCTTGGGCCTACGCATCTCGCATTTGACGATATCGCGCTGATGAATGTGATACCGAACATGACAATAGTAGCACCATGCGATGCTGAGGAAATGAAAAGGCTTATGCCCCAGACCGTTGATATAGACGGCCCGGTCTATATCAGACTTGGAAAGGGTGGCGACCCGGTGGTCAGTTCGCCTGATAATCCATTTAATATCGGCCAAGCGATCATCATGAGAGAGGGGAAGGACGCGCTGATCATCACGACGGGGATAACGCTGAAGATGGCTTTGGATGCGGCCGTCGCCC
Source organism: uncultured bacterium (assembly GCA_964611075.1). Taxonomy (GTDB): domain Bacteria; phylum Margulisbacteria; class WOR-1; order CAVSGV01; family CAVSGV01; genus CAZSXD01. Next base: position 4,409 of record CAZSXD010000006.1, on the reverse strand, counting down.
TTGAGTCCAAAGGCATAAGCGTTGAAGTGATGCATATGCACACGGTGAAACCGCTCGATATCGAAGCGCTGCAAAGATCTGCGGCAAAAGTATCGGCGATCATCACGGTTGAGGAGCACTCAAAAATGGGCGGACTCGGAAGCGCGGTCGCGACGGCGCTGGCGGACGCGCAAATACTGAAGAAATTGAAGATTATCGCTCTGCCTGATGCGTTCCCGTCAAAATATGGTTCGCAGAACGATCTGTTGAGCTATTACGGGGTGAAGAAGGAGAACATCGTTTCTTCCGCTCTTTCACTGCTTAATGTTAAAGGAGCATGTCGATCATGAAAGCGAGACTTCCGTATCTATGAGCGCTCCCGATCTTTCCGTCGTGATGCCGAATTACAATTTCGGCCGGTTCATTGGCGAAGCGATCGAAGCGGTGATGTGCCAGTCTTATCCCAGCTTCGAATTGATCGTGGTGGACGACGCCTCCACGGATAACAGTATTGAGGTCATCGAAGGCTTTATGCGGAAATATCCCCAGATCAAACTGTTAAGGAACAAGAAGAACATGGGAGCGGTGAGCGCCTTTAAGAGGGGGGCGGAGGTTTCTTCCGGTAAATATCTGTGGTCTACCGCTTCAGATGACAAGACCCTGCCGGGGTTTTTTGCCGGATCCATGCATTTGTTGGCACAATATCCGCAAGCCGGCTTTTGCTGCGCCGATGTTGAGGTTGACGATAATGGTACTCTGATAGAAAGCAGGCTTTATTTAAGCAGAAAACCCAGGTATTTTACGCCGGAAGAATCGGTCAAGTTATTCGAGAAAGATCCCTTCACTCCGTTCCTCACCCACAGCATCATTGTTAAAAGGGACGCTTTTTTCAGGGCTGGCGGCTACTTAGACCTGAAATGGTCGGCCGATTCCTTTCTTTTCAGCGTGATAAGTTTCAGGGAGGGATTTTGTTATCTGCCCGAGATCCTTACCGTCATGAGGGTGCATCCCGGCCAGTACGGCGCAATGAACGCGAAGAAAAGCGGGCCGGAGAGAAAGCTTATAGCAAAGATGATGGACGCGGCTCTCTTGCCTGAATATTCCGATGTCCTGCCGATGTTCAGGAAAACCGCGCCTTTTTCGGTATATTCCTGGGAAGTCCTGATGACAGCTTTAAAGGAAAAGAAATACCGCGGCTTTGTTTCGTTCAAGCTGCTGCGGTTCGCGCTGTTCGAGAAGATCATCAGGCGTCCTCTTCTGCGGCTGCTCCCCATGAAATTCTGGCGAAAGGTGCTCAACATTTATAAGCTCATCAAGCATGTCATTAACGTATTATAAAGAATAGGAGAAGTACGATGAAAGGTTCGCAAATATTGGGGAAAATGATAACCATGCTTCCGTCCGTCAGTTGCTGTCACAGCAGAGAGACATCGCTGTATGACCTGATGCGGCTTGTCGCAAGGAAAGAAGTGGAAGGTGTTTTTTCCGGAAAGGCAAAAGAAAAGGTCTCTTTTGATCCATTTGGGGATATCGTATTCCCGTATCATAAAATGGGGGCTGTCGATTCGCTCAGCCTGTTCAATATGGACGAGCTTATCATTTTCAGTTTCTATTGGATTAACAGGAAAAGGTATAAAAATGTGGCGGATATCGGGGCGAATATCGGACTTCACTCTATAATTATGAGCAAATGCGGGTTTAATGTGCGTTGCTTCGAGCCTGATCCCGCCACTTTTCAGGTGTTGAAGAGGAATCTGCGGAACAATAAATGTTCAAAAGTGATCATGTTCAATGCGGCCGTGTCCTCGAAGGAAGGCCAGTTGGAGTTCGTAAGGGTTCTTGGCAACATTACAGGAAGCCACATAGCCGGTTCCAAGGCCGATCCATACGGTAAACTGCAAAGGTTTCCCGTCCACGTGACGGCGATCAAACCTATTATAGAGTGGGCGGACCTCATAAAGATTGATGCGGAAGGCCACGAGAAAGAAATAATACTGGCCACCGCCAGGCATCAGTGGCGCAATACCGATGCCATAATAGAGGTGGAGAACAAAAACAATGCCGACGCGTTGTATTCTCATTTTAAAAGGATCGGGCTCAATATGTTCGTGCAGAAGCTGAATTGGCAAAAAGCAGCAAGGGCGCAGGATATGCCGGCAGGTTATAAGGAAGGATCCCTGTTCGTTACGATCAAAAAAACAATGCCCTGGGGTGCATGAAAAGGATCGCGAGATATTAGCATGACCGACAGACCTTCACTTTCAGTCATAATGGCGAATTACAATTACGGGAGATACATCCGTGAAGCTCTCGATTCCGTTTTTTCCCAGTCTTTTGCGCCTTCGGAGGTCGTGATAACCGACGATGCCTCCACAGATGACAGCGTTGATGTGATCAACGAGTATGCACGCAAACATCCGGAGATAGTGTTCCTCCGCAATGACGGCAATAAGGGGGCGGCGTATTCTTTCAAGCGCTCGCTTTCGCGGGCGACAGGCGATTATGTTTTCGCGCTCTCATCCGATGACAAGATACTGCCCGGTTTCTTCGAAAAGTCGATGGATATCCTAAAAAAATATCCGCAGGCCGGATTCTGCACTACCGATTGCATGATCCAGAAGAACGGGGTTCTGTTCGAGAGCAGGACTTTTATCAGCGACAGGCCGCGTTATTTTACCCCCGAAGAGACGCTGAAGCTTTTTTTATGTCATCCGTTCGCTCCGTTCCAACAGCATTCGATCCTTGCTAAGCGATCAGCCCTGATCGAATCCGGCGGGTATTTGGATGAGCTTAAATGGGCCTTCGATTCTTTCTCCGACAATCTGCTCGCTTTCAGGCACGGGTTCTGTCATGTGCCCGAAGTTCTCACCCTGATAAGGGTGCACGGACTTCAGTACTCAGCTCAGAACACGAGCAACAGCCGTATGGAAAGGGGTATTATCAGAAAGACGATCGATACGGTCAGAGAGAGCCGTTACAGCGATGTTCTGCCGATGTTCCGAAGGACAGCGTCTTTTTCCTGTAATCCCTGGGACGTCCTGATGGTAGTACTTTTTGAGCGAAAATACCGCGAGTTCCTGTCGTTAAAGCTCGTGAGGTTCGCCATCTCGCAAAAATTCTTCAGCACGCTGGGGAGCATCTCTCCGGAGCCGATCAAGAGAATAGTCCGGCCGTTAAAGCAGAGATACAGGCGCCTCAAGTTCATTCTTGGCGAAGCCCGCGGCAGAGAACCGATGCTTGAAAGATTAAGGAAACTGCTTCGGGTTTTCGCGATAAACCGTGCGGTGCTCTTCGGAGTGATGTCAAAGGTCTGGTTCGGCATCGGAGGCTTCGTGACATTTCTCCTCATCGCGACCCGGTTCACGCCCGAACTTCAGGGATATTATTTTACCTTCTACAGCCTTCTTTCACTCCAACTTTTTGTCGAGATGGGATTGTCGACGGTCATCATCAATTTCGCCAGTCATGAATATTCCAATCTCGCGTTCGACGAAAAAGGCGAACTGACCGGTGATGATATATCCTTCTCAAGGCTCAGTAGCCTCGCGAAGCAGACCTTCGGATGGTATTCGGTCGGCGGATTGATAATTACCGCCGTCCTCCTCATGGTTGGCTTTGTCTTTTTCTCGCAGGCAAAACAGGTCGGCATCCACTGGCAGACCCCCTGGATATATCTTTGCATATTCTTCGGCGTCAACTTTGCCTTTCTTCCGGCCTTCTCCCTGCTCGAGGGCTGCAACCAGGTCTCCACCATATACTGGTACAGGCTGGTTCAGGAGATCGTGAGGTCGTTCTCGACTTGGCTTGTCATACTGGCGGGATTCGGTCTCTGGTCGCCTGCGCTCTCAACGCTGGCAATGCTTGTGTGGGCGGTGATCTTTCTTATATGGAAATACCGCAGGTTCTTTGTTGCGCTGATCTTCCACGTGACGAACAAGACGATCAACTGGACGCGCGAGGTCTGGCCTATGCAGTGGCGCATTGCGATCAGCTGGATCAGCGGGTATTTCACATTCTGGCTTTTCACTCCGGTGCTTTTCTATTTCCAGGGACCCGTGCTAGCCGGAAGGATGGGCATGAGCTGGAGCATGATCAACGCGCTGCTGATGATCTCCTCCATGTGGGTCGTCACCCGTGCGCCGCAGTTCGGCATACATGTCGCCAAGAAAGAGTACAGGGAGCTTGACGCTCTGCTGATCCGTGCTTCAGTTATGTCGGTTCTCATCGCAACACTAGGAGCGGTGACGATATTTGCTCTAATATCGGGATTGAACTTCATCCATCATCCTTTTGCTCACAGGTTCCTTGACCCGGCATCGACGATCTTTTTGCTGATAGCGACCATCGTCATGCAGATATGCTCGTCGCAGGCGCTATACCTGCGGGCGCACAAACAGGAGCCGCTCGTCGTTGTCTCGTTCATTTCCGCG
>CAZSXD010000005.1:0-17010 GCA_964611075.1 uncultured bacterium | reverse complement strand
ACAGCGAAAAAGAACAATTCGCTCCTCGGTGTGGGCCTTGATATAGACCTGAAGAGGATCCCGCAGTCTTTCCTGAACAAACCCGACCCCATTTTTGAGTTCAACAAGGCCATCATCGATGCCACAAAGGACCTTGTCTGCGCTTACAAGCCCAATATCGGCTTCTATGAGATGTACGGCACATACGGGCTTGAATCGCTCAAAAAGACCATCGAGTACGTCGTTGACGACGTCCCCGTGATACTTGACGCGAAGCGCGGCGACATAGGGAACACCGCGATGGCTTACGCAAAGGCCGCGTTCGAGATCTTCAAGGCCGACGCCGTAACTCTGAGCCCTTACATGGGCTTTGACTCGATCGAGCCCTTCCTGACTTACAAGGAAAAAGGCCTTTTCATCCTCTGCCTTACGTCGAACCAGAGCGCCAAAGATTTCCAGACGGAAGGAAGCGACCCTCTCTACCTCCAGGTGGCAAGGAAAGTCAAGATCTGGAACAACTACGGAAATTGCGGATTGGTCGTAGGTGCAACGAAAGCCGAGGACCTGAAGGAGATACGCTCGATCGCGGGCGACATGCCCATATTGATACCCGGTATCGGCGCCCAGGGTGGAGACCTTCAAGCTGCCGTGCGCTTCGGCGTCAACAAGAAAGGCGAGAGAGCCATCATCAATTCTTCGCGCGGGATAATCTATGCCTCATCCGGCGAGGATTTTGCAGGAACAGCAAAAGTTGCTGCCAGAAAACTCAAGGAAGAGATAAACAGCTACAGGTTCGTAGGTTAGCCCCTCATCCCGCCCCTGTCGGGGCACCCTTCTCCATTTCATGGAGAAGGGCATTGCGTCAACTATACTCATTGCCCCTCTCCACTTTGTGGAGAGGGGTGGCCGAAGGCCGGGGTGAGGAACTCTTCAGAAAATCTGAAATTTCCGCACATTCCTGCCGATAATCCATTGCCTGAATTTCACAAAAGAAGGATGTTCAAAAATGGTCTTAACTCCGAATGCAAGTTTCAAGAGCAGGTTCCTGTACAAGCATGTCGTGCGTAATCCAAGGGTCCACAGAGCTGTGCTCGCGGCTGGGGAAATGATCAGCAAATTCAACAGATCTTGGCTCCCCGGTCTTTCATGCGCAAAGGCGGTGCTGCAGCTCTCGAGCGATCCAATGGAGATAAAACAGGAAGTCAAGAGACTGGCTTTTTTTGTGCCGGAGGGAGAGAATGTCCTGATCGAGAATCCCGGGAAACTCGCGGGATCCCCCGAAGCCATACTGCGGCTTCCGCGCTTTGAAAGCCTTCTGAGATATTTTGCTGATCTGGAAGTCAAGAAGCCGGAAGAAATGATCTCGGCGTTGCTTGCAAGAGGCGAAAGCGTTGACGATTGCATAAAGGCCCTGGAAGGCATCCTTGATAATTACGGCGACAGGCGGTCCCTGCTGGACATTCTGCCTCTCATGATAAAGGCCGGCTTGAACACGCGTAAAATTGACTTACTGTTCGGCAGGATCGGCGGTTTCAACGAGGAGAAAGCAAAAGATATCTCAGGAACAATGCTTCGATCCGAGGAGTTCGGCTGGCTACCCCCGGAAAATCTTTTCAGGCTCATTATAGATACCATCAACACATGCGGCGGAGCGACCCCGGAGGCTCTGAAGGCAGGCGATCATCTTCTTGGCATGGAGATCAGCGACAGATCGATACGCTCATTCTTCAAGATGCTGGCTAGCGAAACTACCCTCAATAAGGGCCAAAAGAACGAGGATAGAAGGCCGTTCGGAAAAGCGCTGCTTGCGGTTCCCGGGGCTTTCAAGGTAGCGGAATTTGTTCTGCTCCACGATTCCGATACGTTGGCCGAACTTGAAAAATATGCAAAAACATTCAAAAACAATACCTGGGTCGCGTATTCGCTGCTTCCCTACTTCGCACCAAAGGTTCCGCTCGTAAAGTCCCTGACGCTTCCGACTGACATAACCTCCGCAAAGATCCTAATGTTGAAGATCGAAATGCTGTTCTCCATGGTCGAAAGCGATTGCGGGAAGGGCGCACCCGCCGTGATCGAGCTCCTTCCGGATACCTTTTCTGCAATGAGGGATGTACCGCTCGGCCGGAAAATTGAGTTCATAGACCTGCTCATGAAGAAATACCGCGAGGGATCTGCCGATGCGCTCAAAGGGGACATCGCGGCCCTGCAAAAGTACGAAACACAGACCGCAAAACTGGTCTACCTGGAAAATCGCGTGTCGTGGCTAAGAAGAAATAGCCCTTTTCAGGGTTGAAACGAACTTCCCGATATTCCCCTTCTTCGCCAGGACATCGATGACCGCGCTGCCGACAATGATGCCGTTCGCAAGCCTCGAAGCCTGATGCGCCTGCTCCGGCGTCTTTATTCCGAATCCTATGGCTATCGGCGTCTTTGTGAGCCTGCGGAGCTTTCTGATGGTCCTTTTCGCCTGCACATGAAGGTTCGCTCTTGCTCCCGTTATGCCGGCGATGGATACCGCGTAGATGAAACCCGATGACCTCTTGGCTATCATCCTGAGCTCCTTGTCGCTCGAATTCGGCGCCGCGAGGAATATCAGGTCAAGTCCGTGCTTCTTTATCAAGCTCGAAGCGTCGACCGGAAGGTCCGGGATTATCAGCCCATCCACCCCTGCCCTTTTGCTGTCTTTTACGAATTTATCAACATTGTAAGCCTGCAATATGTTGAAGCTTGTCATGAATATCAGGGGGATCTTCGATCTTCTGCGTATCTTTTTGACAAGCTTTATCGCATCCGCGGCTGATGTATTGCGCTTCAGGGCCCTGACGGCCGATGCCTGAATGGTCGGGCCATCGGCGATCGAATCCGAGAACGGTATCCCAAGCTCGATGATGTCCGCGCCGGCCTTTTCGATCTAGTAAACCACTTTCTCGGTCTTTTCAAGGCTCGGGTCGCCAGCCATTATAAAGACTATTAATGCTTTTTTGTTTTTGAAAGCTTGCGTTATTCTTCTCATATTTTTACTGGTAACACCCCACATTAAAATGTGGGGGATATTTACTCGCCATCCATTCCCCACAATTCATTGTGGGGTTCCACTAATATTTTCTCTGACTATGTCTATGTCCTTGTCCCCCCTACCTGACAAACATACGATAACTATATCGCTCTTCGAAAGCTTGAGCTTCTTCAGATACGCGATCGCGTGCGATGACTCGAGCGCCGGAACGATACCCTCGATCTTTGAAAGCAGCTCGAAGCCTTCGAGAGCTTCTTTGTCCGACACCGAAACATATTTAACGCGGCCGATGTCCTTCAGATAACTGTGCTCCGGTCCCACACCCGGGTAATCAAGCCCCGCGGAGATGGAATGCGTCGCCGCTATCTGTCCGTCCTTTGTCTGCAGCAGGTATGTTCTGGCCCCGTGGAGAACCCCTACTTTCCCGACTTCAAGCGTCGCGGAATTTTTGCCGAGGCCCATGGATGTCCCGCCGGCCTCCACCCCGAACATTTTGACCTTTCTGTCATCGAGGAACGGGTGGAAAAGGCCGATGGAGTTCGATCCTCCGCCCACGCACGCGACCAGGACATCCGGCAGCCTTCCTTCGACATTCAATATCTGTTCTCTTGCTTCCTTGCCGATGACCGACTGGAAGTCCCTTATCATCATGGGATACGGATGCGGGCCTATGACGCTGCCGATAAGATAATATGTGTCCGGGTTCGCCATCCAGTCGCGCAATGTCTCGTTGACTGCGTCCTTCAGCGTCCTGCTTCCGGATGTTACCGGTCGAACTTCAGCACCAAGTTCCTTCATCCTGCGGACATTAAGAGCCTGCCTCTTTATGTCCTCTGTCCCCATATAAATGATACATTTCATTCCGAAAAGAGCGCACGCCGTAGCAGTGGCGACACCGTGCTGGCCCGCCCCCGTCTCTGCGATTATCCGTTCCTTCCCCATTCTTTTGGCGAGGAGTATCTGGCCGATGCAGTTGTTCAGCTTATGTGAGCCGGTCTTGCACATGTCTTCCCTCTTCAAATATATGCTGCTGTTATACATCACCGACAGGTTCCCGGCATAATAAAGGGGAGTGGGCCTGCCGACAAAACTTTCGAGGTAATATTGGAGGTCCCTCTTGAACTTCGGATCGTTCTTGAATTTTTTGTACGCGGTTTCAAGCTCAAGCACGGGCTTCATGAGCGTTTCCGGCACGAAGCGCCCGCCATATGGCCCGAAATAGCCGTTCTTGTCAGGAAGGTTTTTGAAGGTCATGAATTGATTTTATATGATACAGACAGACCCTGCAAGTTGCGAAAACTTGACACTCCCTATATAATGTATCTTCTATGCTTTGCCAGAACTGCAAAAAAAGACAGGCGACCATCCACATCACAAGGATAGCCAACGGCCGCAAGGTCGAGATGAATCTTTGCGCGGTATGCGCCGCCGAGCTGGGATTCACCGGCCAGGACATGGGTTTCCCGGGATTCTCGGGATTCCCCGAAATTCCCGGCTTCTTCGAATTCCCCGACCTCTTCACGCAATTCTTCAAGAGGAGGCCGGCGGACAGGATATATGACTATTTCTCCGAATCCGCGCAGAACATAATAAAGCTCGCCGGCGAGGAAGCCCAGAGGCTTTCTAACGACCGGCTTTCGACCGAACACCTGCTGCTCGGGCTTATCAAGGAAGAAGGGACGGCCTACAAGGTCCTGCAGGCGCTGGGGGTCGATTTTGTGGACCTCTTCTCGAGCATTGAGACATCGATAGGGAGAGGCGAAGGCACGCCCGCCGAGATAAGCCTTTCGCCAAGGGCCAAAAAGGTGCTTGAGCTCGCATACAGCGCGGCCAGGGAGCTCGGCTTCAATTACGTGGGAAGCGAACACATACTTCTGGGGATCATAAAAGAAGGCGAGTCGATCGCGGCGCAGGCGTTGAAGAAAAGGAAAGTGAACTACGACAAAGCGGTCAAACAGATACTGGCCTCCCTCAGAGGTGAGGGCAAAGAAGAAGGAGGGGGAGAAGAAGGCGCGGAAGGCGGAGGGGAAGGCGGGGAGGAAGGCGGTGGTGGAGAAGAATACGGGCCGGAAGAGGGTTCGCCTTTCGGAGGAATGTTCGGCGTCCCGGGCATGGGCATTGGAGCTCCTCCGAGACAGAAGCCCGCGCTCACTTCATTCGGACGCGACCTTACGGCACAGGCAAAGGCGGGAAAGCTTGATCCCGTCATCGACCGCGAAAAGGAGATCGAGCGCGTCATCAGAATACTTTCCAGGAGAACGAAGAACAACCCCGCGCTCATTGGCGACCCCGGAGTGGGCAAGACCGCCATTGTCGAGGGTCTTGCGGAAAAGATAGTCAACGGCGACGTTCCGGAGATACTGAAAGACAAGAAGATAATAGCGCTGGACCTTGCGGGAATGGTGGCGGGCACGAAATACAGGGGCGAATTCGAGGCCCGCGTAAAAAAGATGCTCGATGAGATAATGGCGAAATCGCGGCAGACGATACTTTTCATAGACGAACTTCATACCCTCGTCGGAGCGGGCGCCGCGGAAGGCGCGATCGACGCCGCGAATATCCTTAAGCCCGCGCTGGCAAAAGGCGACCTGCAGATGATAGGCGCGACGACGGTCGACGAATATCGCAAGTATATCGAAAAGGATGCCGCGCTTGAAAGACGCTTCCAGCCCGTGAAGGTCGACGAGCCCTCCGTCGAACTTACCGTTGAGATCCTGAAGGGCATCCGCGACAAATACGAGGCGCATCACGGGGTGAAAATAACGGACGAATCCGTGGAGGCAGCCGCGCGGTTATCGGACAGGTACATCACCGACAGATATCTGCCGGATAAAGCGATCGATCTCATTGATGAAGCTGCAGCAAAGGTAAGGCTCAGGCAGCTCTCTCCCCCGAAAGAACTGAAGGATGCCCAGAAAGAGCTTGCAAAGCTCAAGGCGGAGAAGGAATCGTCGGTCACCACGCAGAAATTCGAAAAAGCCGCCACAGTGCGGGACAAGATGAAGGACCTGGAAGCGAAGGTCAAGAAGCTCGAGGACGAATGGAAGCTCTCGAGAGGCAAGAAAGAGCTCTCCATTTCCGAAGAGGACATCGCCGAAATAGTATCCGACTGGACCGGCGTGCCGGTGTTCAAGCTGACGCAGGCGGAAACAGAAAAGCTCGTCCACATGGAAGATGCGCTGCACAAGCGGATAATCGGCCAGGACGATGCCGTTTCTGTGATCTCGCAGGCGATACGCAGAGGAAGGGCTGGATTGAAGGCCCCTGAGCGTCCTATCGGCTCGTTCATTTTCGCGGGGCCCACGGGTGTGGGGAAGACTGAGGTGGCAAGGCGGCTCGCAGAGTTCATGTTCGGAAGCATCGAAGCGATGATAAGGCTCGATATGTCGGAATACATGGAGAAGCACACCGTCTCAAGGCTTTTCGGCTCTCCTCCGGGTTACGTGGGATACGAGGAGGGCGGACAATTGACCGAAGCCGTGAGGAGGCGCCCCTACTCCGTCGTGCTTTTTGACGAGATCGAGAAAGCCCATCCCGATGTTTTCAACACGCTCCTGCAGATACTTGAGGACGGAAGGTTGACCGACGCGAAAGGCAGGACGGTGGACTTTAAGAACGCCGTCATAATCATGACGACAAACCTCGGGTCGCAGATGATAGCGGAGGGCGGAGCTCCGATAGGTTTTGTCGCGAAGCAGGACCTGGAAGCTTCCTACGAAAAGATCAAGGAGAGGGTCATGGATGAGGTTAAGAAGGAGTTCAGGCCCGAGTTCCTGAACAGGGTGGACGAGATAATAGTATTCCATCCGCTGACGGAGGGCGAGCTCAAACAAATAATCATACTTTTGCTGTCAGACCTGGAAAAACAGGTGGAAGCCAAGGAGATGAAGCTCGTCGTCAGTGACGAGGTCAAGTCATTCCTTCTGAAGGCTGGCTACGACCCCAAGTTCGGCGCAAGACCTTTACGAAGGGCCATTCAGAGGCTTATCGAAAACCCGCTTTCGAACGAGATCCTCAAGGGCACATTCAAGGAAGGCGATAATGTCCAGGCGGTTCTGAAGGACGGCAAGGACATTGTTTTCGAAAAGGCTTCTGGAAAAACTCCTGAAAAGCCGAAGACAAGCGAAAAAACGAAAAAGCAGTAATAACCACCGCCTCAATTGACAGCAAATTTTCCTTGTGGGATAATCAAAACATTGGATTTGTTTGTTTGGAGGGGAAATGAACAAAAGAAGAGTTGTCATAACAGGTCTCGGCGCCGTATCTCCGAACGGCATCGGGGTAAAGGATTTTTGGGAAGGGCTTAAAGAAGGAAAGAACTGCGTAGACAGGATAACTCTGTTCGATCCTTCCCAACATACCTCGCAGGCCGGGGCAGAGGTAAAAGATTTCAAGCCTGAAACGTACATGAGCCCCAAAGAATTAAGACAGGTGCAACGCGTTGTCCCCATGACGCTTGCGGCAGCCGAAGAAGCCATAAAGGACGGCCGTATATATGGCAAAAAGGAATACAATGAGGATCTCGGGGTCATACTGGGTACGGGAGCCGGAGGTCTGGGTTATGGGGAGGAGCAGATCAGGATCACCTACATGGAGGGCCTGAAAAAAGTAAGCCCTTTCGCGCCGACCGGCACCTTCGTAGGCATGCTTTCAAGTGAGATATCCATCAGATTCGGCTATAAAGGCATGAGCCTTGTCGTGTCCACCGGCTGCACGAGCGGGAACGACGCAGTGGGATTCGCCTTTAACATGATCAGGTTCGGAATGTCCGATATGCTGATAACGGGCGGCGCCGAAGCCTGCATCACTCCCGCCATAGTGAACGCATTCGCACGTTTGGGCGCTCTTTCAACGCACTGGAATCATGCGCCCAAAAGAGCTTCACGGCCGTTCAATATAGACCGCGACGGCTTCGTTATGGGCGAGGGAGCCTGGATCTTTATAATAGAAGAACTTTCGCATGCACTGAAAAGAGGGGCAAAGATCTATGCTGAGATAAAAGGATACGGGGCGACATGTGACGCGTATCACAAGACCATTCCCGGCCCCACCGGTGCGGACCTTATTAGGGCTTTTGACCTGTCCATCAAGGATGCCGGCATGAACAAGGATGATATCGATTATATCAACCTGCATGGCACCTCCACTGTCCTGAACGACACTGCAGAAAGTTCTGCGATAAAGCAGTATTTCGGGCAACGGGCGCTCTCCATACCAACAAGTTCATTCAAATCGATGCTCGGACATCCTCAGGGGGCCAGTGCAGCATGCGGCCTGGCAGGCACGATCCTGGCTATCCAGAACGGGTTCATCCCGCCGACGATCAACTATGAAAATCCGGATCCCGCCTGCGACCTGGATTACGTGCCCAACAAGGGCAGGAGCGCAAATATCGATGCGGCACTTGTGAATAGCATAGCTTTCGGGTCAAAGAACTCTTCGGTCGTCGTAAGTAAATATATCACCTGATATGTTTATTATGCAAAATCTGATTTCGATCTCGAGCCTGTTGGCCTCGGCGGTCCTGTTCCTGATAAGCATTTTCGTCTATTCCCGCGGGATGAGAAGGATCATAAACATATCCTTCTTCCTCTATTTCTTTGTTCTGGCCGTCTGGAGCTTTGGTATTTACGGCCTGGTCAGCGGCTTTGAGCCGACGATATTGATCTGGCTGAAGATCATGTGCACAGGCGTGGTGTTCATTCCCTCAACGTTCCTGTTCTTTGTCTTCAACCTGCTTGATGCCAACTCCAGGCCGCGCACGTCGCTTGTGATCGCGGCTTTTGTCATATCGTCCATTTATCTTGTACTGACATTCACCCCTTATCTCTTCATGGGAGTGGCCAAAGTCCATTACGGCTACGTGGGGCAACCTTTCCCCTGCCCGATCTTTCCTCTCTTCGTCGCCTATGTGGTCGCATCGATGATCTACGGGCATTACTGCGTTTATCATGAACTGAAATATTCAAGAGGGCGACGGTTGAATCAGCTGCTTTATTTCTTTACCGCTTCGGCTGCGTTCACGATCGGCGCACTGGCGGTCGTTCCGACACTGGTAGGCCTGGTCATTCTCGGCGGGTTCCCTTTATGGAATTTCACCAATATTCTTTACAGCTTCCTTACAGCCTACGCCATCCTGCGCCACCGCCTCATGGACATCGAGGTCGTAATAAAACGGAGCTTTGTCTATTCCGTTCTGGTCGCCCTCATAGTCGGCGTCTATGCACTTGGCACTTTCGCCCTTCAGGAAATATTCGGCAATATGATCGGTTTCAAATGGCTTCTGGCGACGATCGGCGCCGCGATAATCGCGATCGGCTTCAGGCCGCTCGAGATCCTGTTCACGGACCTCTCCGACAGGTATTTCTTCAAGAAGAAATATGATTACCATCAAACCCTCAAGGATCTGTCGCGGGGAATGGCGGAACTGACCAACCTGGAGAGGCTGGCAAAGCTGATCGTGAGGATAGTCGAAAGGAACATGAAGCTTGAAGGAGCTATGCTGATGGTCTATGACTACAGGAAAAGCAATTTCCGGACCGTCTCCGCCCAGGGCAGAATGAAGGCGCAAGCCGGCATGGTCATGGCAAAGAACGATCCGCTCATCAAATATTTCGACCAGACCTCGAACATCCTCATGAAGGAGGACCTTGTACACGAACTGGGAAGGGAGAAGCTCACGGACGACTTCCGGTCATCCCTGCATAAGCTGCTGAAGGAGATGGATAAATGCAGCGCCGTGATGTGCGTGCCGAGCAAGATAAAGGAAAAGCTTATCGGCCTGCTGATGCTTGCCGACAAGAAATCGCAGGACGCGTACTCCTCCGAGGACATATCGCTCCTCCAGACCCTCGCCCCCCAGGCCGCCGTCGCCATAAAGAACGCCATGACCTATGACGAGATAAGGAAGGACCTGGAGGCCGAACACGGCAAGGTGGAGATGATCGAGCAGCAGCTCGTTAAAAGCCAGCACCTGGCAAGCCTGGGAACGCTAGCAGCGGGCGTGGCGCACGAGATACGCAATCCGATGCAGGCGCTGCGCATGAAGGCGGAAGCCCTGGCGGAAAAGGCGGCCGATCATCCCTACATAAAAGAGGCGGCCGAAGTCCTGATAAAGAACGCCGACAGGGTGCTGATGATAACTAAGGAAATGCTCGACCTCTCAAAACAAAAAGACGTCGAAAGGAAACCCGTCAATGTGAACGAAACGATCGAAAGCGTCACGCAGTTCATACAGTTCAGGAACATCAAGCTGTTCAAGGAGTTGGGCGACGTCCCGCGTGTCTCGGGCGATCCGCAGCAGCTGTCGCAGGTGATGATAAACCTGATCGAGAACGCGATCAAAGCGATGCCTCACGGAGGCTCGATCATCATCAAGACATACTCCGCCGGTCAGGACGTGAACATCGACATCATTGATACCGGCATAGGCATAACACCCGAGAATCTGGTCAAGATATTCGATCCTTTCTTCACGACGCACGCCGAATCAACGGGGCTGGGGCTTTCCATATCTTACAAGATAATAAGGGAGCACGGGGGGTCCATAAAGGTGAAAAGTGAGGTCGGGAAGGGGTCGACGTTTACGGTTTCAATCCCCGCTCTTCGCGGATCTTCTTGATCTCATCGAACACGCCCCTCTGCCTGAAGTCCCCGAGCGTAGCGGCCCTTATCTTCTCTTTCTCGCCGCTGAAATAGGCATCTATCGTCTCGATCAGGTCCTTGCGGCCGATGGGCTTGGTGATGAACGAGACCACGTCGTATGAGAAGAAAGTGTCCGCCCAGTTCTCGTCGTCGTCAAAAGCGGTTATGATTATGACGTCTATCCTCGCGTCGATCGTTTCCTTAAGCTTTTCAAGGAACTCGCTCCCCGTCATCCCCGGCATGCGGATGTCCAGGAGGATGAGGTCTATCCTGTTCTTGCCCATCCCCAGGAAACGCTTGTTCTTTTTCACAAGATCGAGGGCTTCGAACGCGGAGTTCGCAACAAGCGCCGAGTACCTCCCGGTGTCGTTTATCGTCTCCGAGAGGGTCTTTGTGACCTCAACGTCGTCATCCACTACCAGGATCAACGATTTATCCATAGCCATCCACCCCCGATTATGACATCACAGGTAAGAACTTGCAAGCCTATCACGGCTTCCCGAAAAGGGTTTCCTGCTCCGCCATGTGGCTTATCGCCGCGAGAATGAAGTCGCGGAACAGGGGATGCGCGCGGTTCGGGCGCGATTTGAACTCGGGATGGAACTGGGTCGCAAGGAACCATGGATGGTCCTTGAGCTCTATCACCTCTATGAGGTCCCTCTCCGGGTTGAGGCCCGAGAACACTATGCCCGCCTTCTGGAACTGGAACCTGTAGACGTTGTTGAACTCGTAACGGTGCCTGTGCCGCTCCCTCACCAACTCATCTTTATACGCCTTGTAAAGGAGCGTCCCTTTGGCTATCTTGCAGTTGTATGCGCCCAGCCTCATCGTGCCGCCCATGTCCATTATCTTCTTCTGTTCGTCCATGAGGTCGATGACGGGGAACTTGGTCTTCTGATTGAACTCCGTAGAATTGGCGTCGGCCAGTTTGCAGACGTTGCGCGCGAACTCGATAGTGGCGCACTGCATCCCCAGGCAAAGCCCCAGGAAGGGCAGTTTGTTCTCCCTCGCGTATCTGATGGCCATTATCTTGCCCTCTATGCCGCGGTTCCCGAATCCTCCCGGAACTACGATGCCGTGAACGTCGCGGAAGAAAGGCTCGAGGTTCGCCTCTTTCTCGAGCGTTTCCGAATTGACCCACTTTATCTCCACCCCGACCTTGTTGGCGACGCCGCCGTGCTTCAGGGCCTCCAAAACGCTCTTGTACGCATCCGGAAGCTCTACGTACTTGCCGACTATCGCCACCCGGACGATCTTTGCGGGGCTGAGTATGGTCTTGACCATTTCATGCCAGTCGCTCAAACTTCCGTCGGCCCTTTTTGATGACAGTCCCAGGTACTTCACTACCACGTCATCCAGGCCTTCTTGCTCAAGCACCAGCGGGACCTCGTAGATGGATGAAACATCGGTCAATCCTATGACCGCCTCGCGGTTCACGTCGCAGAAAAGCGATATCTTGTCCTTCAGCTCCGGCGTGAGCCTGGCGGTGGAGCGGCATATGATCACCTCGGGGCTTATGCCTATCGCCCTCAATTCCTTCACGGAATGCTGGGTTGGTTTCGTCTTGAACTCGCCGCTCGTCTCAAGGAAGGGAACGAGGGTCAGATGTATGTTTATCACATTATCGTGCCCGATCTCCTTCTTGAACTGCCTCACCGCCTCGATGAAGGGCAGGCTCTCTATGTCGCCGACGGTGCCGCCTATCTCCACAATCACGACATCGAAGTGCTCCTCGCGGGTGACCTTCCTTATCCTTTCCTTTATCTCGTTCGTAATGTGCGGGACCACCTGCACCGTCCCCCCGAGGTAATCCCCTCTCCTCTCCTTGGAGATGACGGAAAAATAGACCATGCCGGAGGTGACGTTGTTGGCCTTCCCGAGATTGACGTCGATATATCTTTCGTAATGGCCCAGGTCGAGGTCGGTCTCGGCGCCGTCCTCGGTGACAAAGACCTCCCCGTGCTGGTAAGGGTTCATGGTGCCGGGGTCAACATTGATGTAAGGATCGAGCTTCTGGATGGTCACGCTTATTCCGCGCGACTTGAGCAGGCGGCCGAGAGAGGCGGCGGTTATCCCCTTGCCGAGGCTGGATACCACCCCGCCGGTTACGAAAATATATTTGGATTTCTTCTCGCTACCCTCCAACCGACTTCTCCGTTCTCTCTTTCGGGAGCTTGACTATCTTGACCCTCGTTATGCGCCGCCTGTGGATGCGCTCAACGCTTATGGAAAGGTCGTCGTATTTCACGATGTCGCCGACAACGGGCACCTTGCCCAGGAGTGAGAAGACGAATCCCGATACAGTATCGTATTCCCCTTCCGGGATGCCCACCTCGAGCTGCTTGTTCACGTCCGAAACGGAGAGCCTGGCATCCACGTCCCACGCGTTCGCATCGGTCTGGATGAACGCCTTTTCCTCCTTCTCAAACTCGTCATGTATCTCGCCGACTATCTCCTCGATAAGGTCCTCGAGCGTCACAAGGCCGACTGTCGTACCATACTCGTCGACTATGACGGCGATGTGCGACCGCGCGGCCTGCATCTGGTGGAGGAGGTCGCTCACCTTCTTCGATTCCGGAACGAAAAGGAGGGGCCTTATGTAATCCCGTATAGTGACGTCCGGCCCGCAGGAACCGAAGAGCGAAAGCAGCTCCTTTGCATGAACCACGCCCAGCATGTTATCGAGTGTTGCGTCAAACACCGGGATCCTTGAATGGCCGGTATCCTGCATGAGCTTCACCAGCTTCTCCACCGGTTCCTTGACGTCCACCGCCACCATGTCGGGTCTTGGGGTTATAACCTCCCTTACTACCGTCGAGCCGAACTCGAAAATGCTGGAGATCATCTCGCGCTCTTCCTCCTCGAGCCCCCCTTCTTTTTCCGAAACCGCAAGAAGGATCCTTATTTCCTCGCGCGACAGGAAAGGTCCTTTCTGGGGGATCTTTGCGCCGAAAAGCCTTATAAAAGGCAGGCTTATCGCCGTCAGCACATATATCAGCGGCTGCAGGACCACCGATAGAAAATCTATGTATGGGGCCGTTATGAGCGCGAGCCTTTCCGCGTTCTTCAAGGCTATCGTTTTCGGCGTTATCTCCCCGAACACCAGCAAAAGGAAGGTCGCGACACCGATGGCTATCCCGACCGCGTAACCTAAGTTGCCGAGACCCAGCCTTTCCATGTGGGATATGATCATCGACGTGACAAGGGACGATATCGCCACGTTGACTACGTTGTTCGATATCAGGACGGTGCCAAGCAGCCTGCTTGGATACTCCCTGAGCCTCGAAAGCGCCCTGGCTCCCCTTATCTTCTGTTCCACGTAATGCCTTATCTTTATGCGGGATACGGCGGTGATGGCGGTTTCCGAAAGAGAGAACAGGGCTGACAGCAGGATAAGAACGAACAGTATTAATAATTCCAGGTTCAATTCACCCAAAATGATCCCCCTGTCACCTTGCAAAATGCGGGATGAAAATCAAACAGCCGACGATTATAGCACAAACCGCGGAAAAAAGCACGGCCCCGGCGGCCACATCCTTGGCTATCATCGCCGACCTGCTGTGCGAGGGCGAAAGGAGGTTTACCATCTCCTCCATCGCCGTATTCACCATCTCCGACACCAGAACGAAGCATATCGAGAGAACGACCGCCACGAGCTCGTAAGCCGACAACCCGATGTATACGCCGAAAATGAAGACCAGGACAGCCATGAGGAGGTGAATCCTCACGTTCCTCTGCGTCCAGAATGCGTGCTTTATCCCCCGCCCCGCGTACCGAAAGCTCTGAACAAGTTTTCTAGGCATATCCCGCCCTCCTTAATATCCTGTCCTGCCTGTCGAACATTCTCTTCCCGTGAGCGAAACCCAGCAAATGCAGGAGGCCGTGCACCAGCAGCCTTGCGATCTCTTCCTTGCAGCTCACGCCGAACTTTTTCGCGCTGGCTTTTGCGATCTCGGGACATATCACGACGTCGCCAAGCAGTCTACCCTCGTTCATGCCGAAAGAAAGGACATCGGTCGGACCGTTCTTTCCCCTGAATTTCCTGTTCAATCCCCTCATCCGCCCCTTCTTGACGAAACTCAGGCTGACCAGCAAGTTTCTTCTGCTCACAAGACGCGCAAGCCTCTTCAGCATCCTGACATCGATCTTAACACCGCTAAAATTGCTGAGCGCCAGCTCCATTTACTTCCTTCAGGTCCGCACCCAGAGAGCTCAATTTGCCGATGAAGTTCTCATAGCCTCTCTCGATGAAGCGCTCAACGTCATCGACAAGCGTTTCCCCTTCAGCAACAAGGCCAGCCAGTATCAGCGCAGCACCTGCCCTCAGGTCCGATGCCCTCACCGGACATCCGGACAGCTTGTGAACCCCCTTGATTATAGCGCTCTGTCCCTCGATATGGATGTCCGCCCCCATCCTTTTGAGCTCGTGGACATGCATAAAACGGTTCTCGAACACGGTCTCGGTCACGATCGAAGTTCCGTCCGCGATGCTCAGCAGTGCGGTGAACTGCGGCTGGACGTCCGTCGGGAACCCGGGGTACGGCATGGTCTTGATCTCCGCCGGCTTTATCCCGTCCCTGACCTTCATTTTCAACTGCATGCCGTCGACGGAAATATCGGCACCCACTTCCTGCAGCTTCTTGATCACGGGATCGATGTGATTTTCAATGATGCCGTCGAGCGTGATATCGCCCTTCGTTATGGCGCCCGCCACCATGAACGTGGCTGCTTCGACGCGATCCGGCATCACCTTGTATTCGGCGGCCTTGAGCTTTGAGACGCCCTCTATTCTGATCGCCTGCCCACTTGCCCCCTCGATCTTCGCCCCGCACCTGTTGAGGAATGCGGCGAGGTCCGCTATCTCCGGCTCCTGCGCCGCGTTCTCGATGATGGTCTCGCCTTCCGCAAGCGTCGCCGCCATCATTATCGTTTCGGTCGCGCCGACGGAGGGGAAATCAAGACATATTTTGGCCCCCTTCAGCTTGTTCGCCTTGACGATGACGAAGCCATGCTCCATCTCGACCCTGGCGCCCAGCGCCTCGAGGCCTTTGAGGTGGATGTTGACGGGCCGCGACCCTATGTTGCAGCCGCCCGGCAGAGGGACCTTTGCAAGCCCCATCCTGGCAAGTATCGGGCCGATAATGAAGAAGGAGGCTCTCATCTTCGTGACAAGTTCATAGGGAGCGACGTGTTTTATGGTGCTGTTCGTCCACACCTTTACGGTGTTCGGCTCAAAATATTCCGCGCGCAGCCCCAGGGCCCTGAGGACCCGGATCATTGTTATGATGTCCAGGAGATTGGGGACGTTGCTGAGGGTGGTCTCTCCGTGGGTCAGGATGGTCGCGGCAAGGATGGGAAGAGCCGCGTTCTTTGAACCGGATATCTTAACCCTGCCGTGGAGCCTTTTCCCTCCCGTAACAAGAGCTTTTCTCATCTATATCCTTTTGCTTACCTCCACTGTCTTCAGGCGCGCCAGTGCACGCCTCAGCTGGAATTCTGCCTTTATCATGTCGGCTATCTCGGTCTTCCTGGTAAGGTATGCCTCCGCGTCCTCTTTTTCCTTCCGCGCCCTGAGCTCGTCGATCTCCACGGCGCGCTCGGCATCGTCCGTGATTATGGTCACCGCATTGCCCATCACCCTCACTATGCCGCCCATCACCGCGATGTATTCCTTCCTCCCCATCGACGTGAAATGTAGCGGCGCTATCTTGAGCTGGGCAAGCATCGGCGTGTGGTCGGGAAGTATCCCCAGCGACCCTTCCGAACCTTCCAGGCTCACAAAGTCCACGTTATCCTCGTTGATGCATTTCGCCGGAGTGATTATATCAAGCTTCATTGCTCAATTCCCTTCGCCTTGTTCACCGCTTCGTCTATGCTCCCCACCAGGTAAAAAGCCTGCTCCGGAAGGCGGTCATGCTTGCCTTCCACTATCTCCTTGAAACCTTTTATCGTTTCCCTGAGCGGAACGTACTTTCCCGCTTTTCCCGTGAATGCTTCCGCCACGAAGAACGGCTGGGAAAGGAATCTCTGTATGCGCCGGGCCCTGGCGACCGTCACCTTGTCCTCCTCGGAAAGCTCCTCCACCCCCAGGATCGCTATGATGTCCTGGAGGTCCCTGTATCTCTGAAGTATCCTCTGTACCTCGCGAGCCACATTGTAATGCTCTTCGCCCAGCACTTTCTCGTCCATGATGCGTGAAGTGGAGGTTAAAGGGTCAACTGCCGGATAAATGCCAAGTTCCGTAAGCGACCTGGAAAGGACCGTTGTGGCATCAAGATGCGAGAAAGTGGTGGCGGGTGCCGGGTCCGTAAGGTCGTCGGCCGGAACATAGATGGCCTGCACGGAAGTGATGGAGCCGTCCTCCGTGGAAA
>CAZSXD010000004.1:0-17389 GCA_964611075.1 uncultured bacterium | reverse complement strand
GCCGGCGCAATTCTCTCCATCATGCTCAACCCGCTGATCTTCGCCGCGGTGGACAAGTGCAGGGTCAGCGAGACGGGAAAAAGTGTGGGCATGACCCTGGAAGAGCTGGCCTCGCTCATGAAAGAGCTGGGCTGCGTCGACGCGATGAACCTTGACGGCGGCTCGTCCACCACGATGGTCGTTTCCGGTGAAGTGGTCAATACACCCTCGTCGGGAAGCGAGATAAGGGTCAGCAACTCGATACTTATCAAGAAGCCTTGAGAAGATGCTCGAAGTGGGGCTTGAACTCCTCGGATACCGGCACCTTGCCGTCCCATCTGGCCACAACAGTCCCGTCCTTCTCGATGATCGATGTCGGGATCTTCACGACGCTAAGGAAAGCGCCTTCCGCAAGCCCGTCAACGGTCTCCATGTCATAGAATGAAAGGCTTACCCTCTCCCCTATCTTCCACAGGGTGAAGAACGTTTCGAACTTCTTCATTGTGGTCTTGCAGAATTCGCATCCGGGCTTGCCGAAAACCTTTACGTTCATTTGAACTCCCCTTTCACTTTATATCGATCCGCGAGCTCCCCCAGCTTCCCCTTGTTCCATCCCGCGACCTTGCTGAAATATCCCGTGATCCTTGTCATGCACTCGATGTCCTGGCTCCCGCACGAGGCGCATTTGTCGCGCAGTCCGCGGACGGTCTTCCCGCATGAATTGCAGGTGGTGAACTCCGGGCTGAACGCTATCTGGCTGTTCTGGGTGTTCCTGAACGTCTTCACCACGAAATCCGCGATCGAGGCGGCAGAGGGCCTTGCCTCGCCAAGCCAGACGTGGGTAAGCGCGCCTGCGTCTATCAGCGGATGAAAAAGCCCTTCTTTTGCGACGCGGTCGACCGGGTTCATCGGATCCGAAACGTTGAAATAAGTTGAATTCGTGTAATAGATATTGCCGTTCTCAAAAGACCCTTTCACCGTATCCTTCGCCTGACCGGTAAAGTGCTTCATATCCAGCTTTGCGAACCTGTAAGCGGTGGATTCGGCCGGGGTCTGCTCCAGAACAAAGTGAAGTCCGTGTTTCTTTGACATCTCTTCGCACTTCAATTTAAGGTGCGCCACTACCTTCATCCCGAATTTGACGTTCTCGTCGCTCTCGTGGAGCTGCCTGCCGGTATGATATTCCACCAATTCGTTAAGTCCAAGCACGCCTATCAGATGCGTGACCCGTTTCAGCCTCAGATACGGCTCGCCGTCCTGGCCGGTCGCGAGCAAAGAAAGCGGCCCTTCGTCGCCGAGCTTGAGCAGGTCTTCGATGAACTTCCTTTTTTGTATATGAGCCGCCACAGTCGTTTCCATGAGCTTATTCAATTCTTCAAACAGCTTTTCATCGGATTTCTCGGCCCGGTAAGCCGCCCTCGGAAGATTAAGGGTAACGTTTTGTATAGCCGAATACCTCATCTTCCAGGGTTCTTTCGCGTCTTCAAGGTCTGACTGCTCAAGCTTAAAAGAAAGCCTGCAGCATTCGGATATCTTCGCCGTATCGCCGCGGTCAAAAACGAAATAAGTATTGCCCTTTTCGGCAGCCACGTCAGATATAAGATCAAGGAACTTTTCATGCCCTTCCGTCTTGAAGAATTTTTCGGTTATGTGGACAAGGGGTTTCGGGAAGAAATAAGGCCTTCCCGCTCCGTCGCCTTCCATATAAACTTCAAATAATGCTTCGGCGAATATCTGTGCTTCTTTCTCATACTCTTTATATGTCTTTCCCGTGTATCTCCCGCCTCTCCCGATCGCCGGCACGTCCTCAAAGTGTTTGGGGACCTCATAATATATGTTAAGGTCAGAGAATAGCCCTTGTCCGCCGCGGGACAGCGCCGCATGGGAAAAATCCTCTATCAGCATCTTCGCCAGTTTCTTTACGTGGCCCCTGCCGAACCCCTCAAGGTAGGGCGCAATGAACATATTCACGGCGTCCCATCCCACGGCGCCGGCAAAATGCGCGTGCAGCGCCATCGAGAATTTGACCACCTGCGATATCAGGGTCTCGGCATCCTCCGCTGGAAGCCCGATATAGCTTGAATCCGGGAGCGAGAGGCCGAATTTCTTGATGTATTCTATCGACTGTCCGCTGCAGTACGGCCTGTCAACGAACCCGAGATCATGAAGGTGTATATCCCCCATCATGTGGGCGTCGGCCACCTCTTTTGAGAACACGCTCAGTAGAGCGAATTCCTTTTTAATGTTCTGCGAAAGAGTAAGGTTCGTGGCTTCAGGGTTGTGAGGAGTGTTGGCGTTCTCCCTGTTCTTATTGAAAAGCATCTGCTTTACGTCGTAAAGCGGAACGCCGAGACGGGTATGCTTTTTGCGGATATCTTCAAGGCCGTACTCAAGCAGCTTCACGTCGACAAGTTCCCTTACGAGCGGAGCGGTAATGAAATCGATCGAAAGTTTATTGACCTGCTTTTCCACTTCCAGCCCTATTATCTCCGCCAGCTCTTGCCTTATGCCGGTCTCTTTAATAAGGGCTTCGACGATCTTCGCTCTATTCCACTTCACTATGTCGTCGGCGGACGTGCGGACGAACATGGAAAGGTCCGTGGATTCTTTTTTATCGGTCGTAAGGATTGTTTCCGTTTCCTCGCTCAGTTTCAAAGTTTCGCTTGCGGGCATCGCTTAAGCCTCCAGCTTCACTCTGTACCGATCCTTCAGTTCCCCGAGCTTCCCCTTGTTCCAGCCGGATATTTTCGAGAAATACCCTGTGATCCTTGTTATGCCTTCGACGTTGGTCGATCCACAGTGCGGGCATTTTTCGCTCAGGCCCCTGGCGATCTTCGCGCAGTCGTTGCAGGAAGTAAACTCCGGGCTGAACGCTATCTGTCCGTTCTGGGAGTTCCTGAACGTCTTTATCACAAAGTTCGCAATGGATGCCGCCGACGGCTTTGATTCGCCCAGCCACACGTGAGTAAGCGCCCCCGCGTCGATAAGAGGATGGAAAAGCCCTTCCTGCACCACCCTGTCGATCGGGTTCATGGTGTTTGAAATATTGAAATACGTCGAATTAGTGTAATATATCTCGCCTGTCGCACGGTTGCCTTTCACGACCTCCGCCGCCTGCTCCGGCATATGCCTCAGGTCCAGCTTCGCGAACCGGTAGGCGGTCGATTCCGCGGGGGTCTGCTCCAGCACGAAATGAATGCCGTGCTTTTTGGTCATCTCCTCGCATTTCAGCCTCATGTGCGATATCACCTTTAATCCGAATTTGAGCGTTTCTCTGTTCTCATGGAGCTCTTTCCCCGTGTGGAATTGCACCACCTCGTTAAGGCCGAGTATCCCTATCAGGTAGCTTACCCTCCACATCCTAAGGTAGGGGCTCCCGTCCCTCTTCATGGCAAGGAGCGACAGCGGGCCTTTCTGCCCTATGGCGAGCAGTTCCTCGATGAACTTTTTCTTCTGTATGTGCGCTTTTGCCGAAAGCTCAAGCATTTCGTCAAGGAGTTTGAAGAACGTGGGTTCATCTTTCTTCGCTTTGAAAGCAAGCCTGGGCAGGTTTATGGTAACATTCTGCAGAGCAGAATAGCGCATTTTCCAGGGCTCGTTCGCGTCATCCAGGTCCGACTGCTCAAGCTTAAAAGACAATCTGCAGCATTCGGATATCTTCGCCGTCTCTCCCCTGTCGAACACGAAATACGTATTGCCCATCTGTGTGGCGACCTCGGATATGTGCTCAAGGAACTTTTCGTGGCCTTCCGTCTTAAAGAAGCCCTCCGTCATGTGCACTATCGGTTTCGGGAAGAAGAACGGCCTTCCGGATCCGTCGCCCTCTTTGTAAACGTCAAAGAGCGCCCAGGCGAACTGCTGCGACTCTTTTATGTAATCGGAATATTTCTTCCCCGTGTACTGGCCTCCGGGTCCTATCGCCTGAACATCCTTGAAATGTTTGGGAACTTCCCAGTAAATATTGATGTCGGAGAATATAGCCTGGCCGCCTCTGGCCACCGCCTGCTGTGAATATTCATATATCATCATCTGCGCCAGCTGCTTTATGTCTTTTTCGGACATCCCCACCAGGAACGGAGCGAAGAAGATGTTCACCGCGTCCCAGCCGATGGCGCCGGCGAACTGTCCCTGGAGCGCGGCTGAGAACTTCACCATCTGCGCCAGAAGAACGTCGGCGTGTTTCGCGGGGCGCGCGTTCGATAATGAATTCGGAAGATCGAGGCCGAATTTTTTTACGTATTCCACGGACTGGCCGCTGCAATAAGGCCTGTCAACGAACCCGAGGTCATGAAGGTGGATATCTCCGACAGTATGCGCGTCGGCAATATCCTGAGTGAAAACGTGGAGCAGCGCGAATTCTTTCTTTATGTTCTCTGCCAGTGTCAGGTTGGTCGCTTCCGGCCCGTGGGGGACGTTGGCGTTCTCCTTGTTACGATTAAATATAATATTCTGCACATCATACATCGGGGCGCCGAGCCGCGTGTGCTTGCGTCTGGCATCCTCCAATCCGTACTCAAGCAATTTAACGTCCACCAATTCTCTTACGAGAGGCGACGTGATGATCTCAATATTAAGTGACCTTATCTGCTTCTCGACCTCGACACCTATTATGTTGGCCATTTCGGCCGCAAGACCTGTTTCTTTTATCAGGGCTTCCACTATTTTTGCCCTGTCCCATTTCACCATGTCCTCCCCGGACGTTCTAACGAATAACGCTATATCTGTGGAGTCCGACTTTTCTACTACCGGCCTTTCGGCTAATGCCTGTGGATTCATATTTATTCCCCTTTCTTCTTTCAATTCTTGCTCAATGTAACTTTTCTGGGCATCGATTTCACTTCGTCCACGAAATCGCTCACGTCCTCGAACTGCCGGTACACTGACGCGAACCTCACGTAACCTACCTTATCGGCTGCATGAAGCTTTTCCATTACAAGCTCTCCGACGAGCTTCGTCGGGACCTCTTCAAGCGACAGCGATCTTATGCCTTTTTCAATGTCCTCCACCATCTCATGAATGGTCGATATGGACACCGGCCTTTTTTCAAGCGCCCTGACCATGCCGGATATTATCTTGTCGCGGTTGAATTCCTCGCGCCTTCCGTCCCTTTTCACCACCATCACGTCCACGGATTCGATCTTTTCGTAGGACGTATAACGCTTCGCGCATTTAAGGCATTCGCGCCTTCTTCTAATGGAAGTATCGTCAAGGGTTGACCTTGATTCTATGACCTTATCCTCTGTATGGCCGCAAAACGGGCACTTCAAATTAAAACCCCCTTAATCCCTGCACTTCGGCAGGGACAAGCCCTAATATCTAGAGGCTTGCCCCTACTCCACGTGTAGGGGTAAGAGGGAGTGTAGCACGCTATATATAGCTGTCAAGTGCCTTTTTTACGCTTTTTTGCTTATTGCGTTAACGGGGCAGACGGGGACGCAGTTGCCGCAATCCGTGCACTTTGCAGGATCGATATTGTACTTTGTATCGCCCTGGCTGATGGCCTGGACCGGGCACTCCGGCTCGCACGCACCGCAGGAGATACAGTCGTCATTGATAACGTGGGTCAAAATTCGCACCTCCCTGGTTTAGTAATTAGTTTTTCGTAGTTAGTAATTGGTTAACACAAAGAACCGGCGCCTAATTACGAACTACGAACTTCGATCAAATAACAGCCGGTATTTTACCATCAACACACATAATAAATAAAGTGAAATTTTTTTGTCGTGATCACGATAATAATACACAAAGGAGCAGGCGATGAGAATTCATTTGGGCGGGAAAAGATTCACATTTGATCTGCGCATCGGGTGCCCCGGAGTGCGCGGAGTGAAAGATTATCCGAATAAAAGCATCATCTGGGGTAATGGAAACTTTTCTCAAGTTAATAAATTTAATAGTCTTCATATAGTTCCCCATGTTATCGGTTCCGGCCCGCGCCCCACTATTCATTATAAATACTACGCGGCTTATCGATTACTCAAAGGGGAAAACCATGCCGGATGGCGGGTCAGTATCCCGAAAGGATCATATCTTTTTGATCTCTCAGGTACACAAGTATGCTCTCTGACGGAGTTCAATAATATATTTTATCGGCACGATCATGTTGAATTCAATTCCAGGCTTAAATTTACGGATCTTAAAGGAACAACGGTTCGGCCGGAAAAACCCCAGAAAGGAACAAATATCAGACCGTTAAAGCCCCAAAAGGGAACAATGGCCGCGCCATTAATACTCTCACCCAAATACTGGGCGGCGCTTGACTACTTATGGGAGATAAAGATAGTTCAACTGGTAGATCCTCAAACTTCAGATCCAGGTTTTGTCGAAGATATATTCGCGGACCAGCGGCTTCGAGAAGAGGACACCTCAGAATTAGCATAATTAACCGGGCAACACATCTCCCGCTTTAAGCTCATGCCCGTTCAGAAAATTCCACGCATGCAAGAACAAAATAAAGTGAAATTTTTTGCACATATATTCGATAACTTTTAGGCTAATAAATAAGGAGGAATAAAGATGAGAATTTTCGGGTCTAGTTCAGGAGTGAAAGGCATTAATAAATATCCTAATGACAAGATCGTTTGGTTCAATAAGCATTTTTCAAAAGAACTTCTGACCAGACAACTTCAATATATTCCACCCGTTCTCGGTCCCGGCGTTATGCCCAAAGTCCATGACACTTACCATCCGGCATTCCGGTTGTTCGCAGGGAACACCCATCTTGGATGGCGTGTCCTTATTACAGACGGGTGTATCCTCACCGATCTGGAGGGGGAAAAGATCGCTTTCCTGCCGGAATATAAAGAAACATTTTGGCATCACGATTATGATGAACGGAACCCCAGGCTAAGCTTTACGGATCTAAAGGGCACGACAGTTCGGCAAGAAAATCCGCAAAGGAAATTTTGGGCCGCGCTTGGAGACAATGACAACAGAATAGTCCAGCTGGTGGATCCGGTGAACTCCAATCGGGCTTTTATCGAGCATACTCCTATGCGGGAAATGCGGTATTAAGGATTGTCTTCGATGACTCTTGGGATCAATCAGGCAGCGAAACTCCGACCATAAGCTCATGGCCGTTTAAAAATTGCCACGCATGCAAGAACAAAATAAAGTGAAATTTTTGATTACAGCAATCGATAATACAATGTATTGAGATTTGATCTTTTTGGAGGTGTTCTTTATGGCAAAACCACAGAATGTAAATGCAGGTCTTTCAAGGGGGGAAGTTCAGTCAAAGCTTCCAATCCTGTTCACGCCGACCGCGGCGCCAAGAGGCGTGAAGCCCCTGTCGTTCGTCTCTCGGGATAAAATTCTTAAGGGTGTAATGATCTACGGAGCTGAAAGGATCCTTACAAAAACAGGTGGTCAATTCGTTGGGGTCTGTGTTGCAAGAGAAAACGGCATCACAAGAGAAAACGGCATCATGATTTTCAATCTTAACCGCGAGTTGGTGCAAACCGTCTATGCGAACATGAAGGATGCTCTATTGACGAAGGCCATAGGGGTATCCGTGAACGGGCTTCAAGTTTATGCGGAGGGAAATCCCGCGATAGCTAAGACACCCGGATTGGGCGCCGTATATGCCCCTTACGGCGAATCTTATAAACTGGTCTGCATCGTTTCATCGTCCATTCCTTTGACGGGCGCTTTCCTGGCTCAAGGTTCGCACAGCAAAGTTCTGCAGGTCACCGGATTTAAAAAGGATCGTTGTTATGCGTTCGCATGTACGTTCAAAACAAAAGATGTAGATCCACGCGACGTTGCTTATGTCATCGCCGAATATGGCGCCGCCGAAAAAGGATCATTATTGATATTCGACCTTTCCGGCCAATTGATAGGAAAGCTGAAAGAAAAAGATCATCCGGGCCTGTTCTCCTTAACGGGATTGTCCGTTATCGACAGGAACTGCCTGGAAGCATCCTTACGGTACCCTAAAGATCTAGCTAGAGATAAGCTCTTTGGAGTTGTTTTCCACGGTACAGGAGCCGCTTTAAGGCTCTCTGAGGTCGCAAGCGGGATAAATCCCTCATGGGGACCATTCCGTAACGATGATATTACGCCTGTTTTTGGCCGTAATCGCGGATAAGA
The DNA here is from genome assembly GCA_964611075.1 of uncultured bacterium. Classification (GTDB taxonomy): domain Bacteria; phylum Margulisbacteria; class WOR-1; order CAVSGV01; family CAVSGV01; genus CAZSXD01. Next base: position 9,319 of record CAZSXD010000004.1, on the reverse strand, counting down.
TAGAGCTCGATTGGGATCTTTAACTGGGAAGGGGTTCGCCAACCTTAAGCTCGTGGCCGTTCAGGAAATTCCAGGCATGCATGCGCTTTGAGCCCTCAAGCTGGACTTCCTTGACGAAAAGCGAACCCCGGCCACACGCAACTTCAAAACCTTCGTCCTTAACGCAATCAATGACCGTGCCCGGTTCGTACTTCGAATGTGCAAGGCCGGTCTCCGCCGATAATATCTTGAGCATCTTGCCTTTATAATATGTATATGCAACAGGCCAGGGATTGCAACCTCTTATCAAATTGAAGACTTCGCGCGAGCTCTTCTTCCAGTCGATCTGTCCCGTCTCCTTTTTCAGGGTCGGTGCATATGAAACTTTCGATGCGTCCTGTTTCTGATAACTGACCTTCCCGGCCTTGATATCTTCGACAGCTTTGAGCAACAGCTTCGAGCCAACCTCAAAAAGCTTCTTCGTAAGGCTCACCGTATTATCAGGCTCTTCGATGGAAACTTTCTCCTGAAGGATGATGTCGCCGCTGTCGAGCTCGAAAGCCACTTTTTGGACGGTTATGCCGGTCTCCTTTTCGCCGTTTATCAGGGCCCATTGGATAGGCGCCGCCCCCCGGAACTTTGGGAGCAGCGATGCATGGACATTTATGGAACCGAATTTCGGCGCATCGATGATCTCCTTCGGAAGTATATTACCGTACGCGACGACGACGATAAGCTCCGGAGCGATCTTTTTTACAAGTTCGATCGAAGATTTGTCCTTTATCTTCTCCGGCTGGTGGACAGGTATATTATATGTAAGGGCGAGCTCCTTGACGGGAGGGGCGGAAACGGCAAGACCCCTGCCCTTCGGCCTGTCGGGCTGGGTTATCACCGCGGCAATATCGAACTTCGCGTCGAGCAGTGCCTGCAAACACTTTGCCGCCGGCTCCGGCGTGCCCATGAATAGTATCTTCAAATTGCCTCTTCCTTCGGGGTCTTCGGTTTGAAAGTGATGAGGGCCGGATCTTCAACGCGGTCGATGAACAACTTTCCTTCCAGATGATCCATCTCGTGCTGGAAAACGGTGGCGAGAAGCCCCTCGGCGGTCAATTTACACGAGGCGCCCTTCATGTCCATGAACTTCACGGTAATGCAGGCAGAGCGGATGACCGGCGCCTCCACCCCGGGCACCGAAAGGCATCCTTCCACGAAGGTCTGCTTCCCGCTCTTCTTCACCATTTTTGGATTGATGAGGACGTGGAGCCCTTCGCCGATGTCGGCAATTATCAATCTGAGAAGCACCCCCACCTGCGGGGCCGCAAGGCCGATGCCGGGCGCCGCCCGCAGCGTCTCCTCCATGTTCGCGACAAGTTCCTTTATCTCCTTCGTGACCGCCTTGACCGGCTTCGAGGTCTTTCGAAGGGTCGGATTTTGGTTAGTAAGTATCTCCATCAGCATAAAAGCTCCTCTCCTCACCCCGGCCTTCGGCCACCCCTCTCCACTTTGTGGAGAGGGGCCGTGCATTATGTTAACGCATTGCCCTTCTCCTGTTTACAGGAGAAGGGTGCAGGGATGAGGTATTACATCATGTTATAAGGGTCGACATCAACGGTGATCCTTGCCCTGTCCAATTTTACTACTCCGTTGACGCTCTCAACAACGGCTTTTCTCATCGCGTCGATATCCCTGCCCTTGACCGTGACCTGATACCTGTAGAGGCCTTTCAGCCTGTTTATTGGCGCGACCCCCGGCCCGAAGACCTCTCCGGCATCTTTCGCAAGCCTCTTCGCTATGAAGGTAGCGGTATCCTCCGCCACCTGCTCCGCCTTTTTCTCCGATTCAGCTGTGATCGTCAGGTTGATAAGGCTCTCCAGCGGCGGGTAGCCGAGCTCTTTTCTTGACGCGATCTCCGTTGCGTAGAACCCTTCGTAATCGTGGCCTGCGGCGAACTTGATGGCATAGTGATCGGGGTCATATGTCTGTACTATAACTTTCCCCGCGAGCTTGCGCCTGCCGGCCCTTCCCGCGACCTGCGTGATCATCTGGAAAACATGCTCCGCCGCGCGGAAGTCCGGCGCGTTCAATCCTATATCCGCCGAAACCACGCCCACAAGCGTGACGCTCCCGATATCGAGCCCCTTCGTCACCATCTGGGTTCCTATCAGGACGTCGGCGCTGCCGGAAATGAACGACCTGATGATATTGGCGTACGAGCCTTTCTTTGTCACCGTGTCCCGGTCAAGGCGAAGTATCCTGGCTTTCGGAATGATGTTCGCCACTTCCTGCTCTATCCTCTGTGTCCCGCCGCCGAAGAACTTGATGGAAGTGCTCCCGCACTTGGGGCAAACGGTCGCGGCGGAGGCGGTGAAATTGCAATGGTTGCAGCGGAGCTTTTTGTCGCTGAGGTGGTAGATGAGATTTGACGAACATTTCGGGCATTGGATGACATGGCCGCAGGACCTGCACATCACGAACGAGAAATATCCTCTCCGGTTGATGAAAAGAATGGCCTGCTCCTTCTTTTCGAACGCGGACTTGATTTCATCGCGAAGCTTGCGGCTTAAAACGTTGAAGTTCTTCGCCTTAAGCTCAAGCCTCATGTCGACCACTTCCACCGGCGGAAGCGGCCTGTCGTCTATCCTTTTCGGGAGGGTCAGAAGTTTATAATCGCCCCGTTTCGCGTGATAATAGGTCTCGATCGAAGGCGTCGCGCTTCCCAGGACAACGGCGGCATTTACGCTCTTCGCATAATGGAAAGCGACCTCTCTTGTATGGTATCTCGGGCTCTGATCGGACTTGTATGTATTCTCATATTCCTCATCGAGGACGATAAGTTTCAAGTTTTTGACGGGAAGGAACAATGCGGATCTTGTTCCCAATACCACTGTCCTCACCCCCGACACAACCTCATCCCAAACCTTCACCCTTTCTTTTTCAGGCAGATCACTGTAATACACGGCAAGCTTATCGCTGAACCTTTCGTTCGCCCGCTCTATTATCTGCGGCGTAAGGCCGACTTCCGGCACAAGGATTATCGCGCTTCCCCCATGGTTAACGGCATACTCAGCTGCCCGGAGGTAAACCTCGGTCTTGCCCGATCCCGTGATACCGAAAAGCAATGATACCCCAAATTTGTTGAGCTCAATGTCGCCAGTGATGGTCCTCAAAGCCTGTTTTTGTTCCTCGGTCAGCGAGAATTTGCTCTGAACATTCGAACTTTGAGATTCGGATTTCCTTCGAATTTCGACCTGCCTTGCCGGCAGGCAGGTATTCGGATTTCGTGCTTCTGAATAGAGGGGTTTTCTTAATTTCATCTTCAAAGCCCTCTGCTCAACTTTCAAAGTTCCAGGAGGCATTACAAGCCTGAGCGCTGTTATGAAGAACGAGTTGTAATATTCGGAGATCCATTTCGCCAGCTCCACGGAATGCCTCGTGAACAAAGGATAAGGGCTCAATATCTTCTCGATATCCCTGATTCCCTTGACTTCCGAGGTTTCGACGAACCCGACGATGTAACCCACGCTTTTCGACTTCCCGAAAGGCACCATTACCTGGCAGCCGATATCAAGCTTGTCTGATATTTCCGCCGGTATGGAATAATGGTAAACCTTATCAAGATTGGGGCTGACCCTTGCAAGTATGACTTCTGCGAACATAGCGGGTAATTTTAACATATATCTGAAATTCCCGCGCCCATCCGCCGATAATTATCCGGTATTTTATTGAAAGGAGCTTTATTGAATGGCACCTGGCGCGATAGGCAGGTATTATCTTTACCCTCTAAATATGACCGATCTTAACGGTGACGGTGACATCATAGGGACTGAAGAAGGTTATGTCCGGTCAAAAGACCTGAATGATGACGGGGTGATAGACCAGATCGAGCTGAAGGCCCTTTTGCTGATGACCGACCGCAGCGCGGCGGTCATGCTTACCAGAAAAAATAAAAAAATCCTCAGATCATACCTTGAGCAGGGAAAGAAAAAGATCAGCCAGGAAATTTGGGGGATGCAGCCAAAGAATCCCTGCGATCGTCGTACACAGGAATGTGGACCGATATTTGGGATACAGGAGCGGCTCCTGAACCTGGCGAAAGTGGCCGCCCTTGGCGAGCGGATCAACCTCTCATACGATGAAATGAAAACATATATGACAGAAATGATGTGGATAGCTTCTTTTTTGCCAGAAATCTTTCACGTAGCCTGGAATGATGATTGCACGAAAGATTTCTGCTCGGATACTTCCCTTTATGCCAGAAGGGAGATAAAAGACATCATGCTGGACGCGGGGATCAGCGAGGCGGAAACATCGGGGATACTCACAAGGCTGGGATTCGAATATCCCTCGTGCTTAAAGCCAACAAACTGAAATTTCGCCCGCAAGCGGACGATAAAGAACCGTTCGTAATTCCCGGAAGGAGATAATAATGCAAACGTCCGCTACGGTATCGATAGTCTTCAAACCCGGACTCTTAAGGCGGTTCACATTTGGAATATTTGGCCGCAAGCCGCAGACGGGCCAAATTCATGTTTCGCTCCCTACCGCGCATTTGGTTCCCCCGGATTTTACTCTGATGCCATCCTATTACTGCCCCGAAGGTATTAACGATAACCTGACATTGCGTGCCAGAGCCCATATAAAATGGGATGGTTTCCCCAATAACGTTGATTTTTTGCGCATGTCTTTAAATGATTCTGCAAAACTTAAGGCCTGCCTGATCGGAATAGGCCAGAGATCTTCCGGGACTTTTGAAGACTTTTTATCCAATATCAATTGTTCCAATTGGGACTCCGCTGATTTTATTTTCGAGGCTTATAAAGGAAAAAAAGTCGTCGGAAGCACATCGCCGTTCACACTTGCACTTCCCAAGAGTTCGATCCCTGACCCTGAGAACGGCAAGCGCAGTTAACTATGACCGGACAGAGGCGATATTGTGGGGACTGAGCTTTAATGCAGGCGCTTCAGCTTTCCTGAACTTCGCCGCCACAAAATCCATTATCCTGCCCGCCGTCTCAAGCTTTGACGCTTTTGCGGACCTTTCGATCTTTCCATCCCCATAAATGAACTGAACTTTACTCGAATCCACATCGAACGCCGATTCATCGTTGGCAACTATCAGATCCAGGTTCTTTTCCCTTAATTTCTTTCTCGCATTAATGATCAGATTATCCGTTTCCAGCGCGAACCCGATCAATATCTTATTGCCCTTGTTCTTCCCAAGCCCCTCCAAGATGTCGTCCGTCCTCTGAAGCTCAATTTTGACCTTTGAGCTGTCCTTTTTAGTCTTAACTTTTGACCTTTGATTTGGCTTGTAATCCGCGACCGCCGCCGCCATCACCACCGCGTCCGCCCGCCTTGCTTCCACCGTCACCGCCTGCTTCATCTGGGATGCGGTCTCGACCGTGATGACTTTGCAGCCTGCCGGCTTTTCGATCTGCGTGGGCGTGGTCACCAAAGTGACCGAAGCTCCCCTATCAACCGCCGCTTTAGCAACAGCATATCCCATCTTGCCGGATGACCTGTTCCCGATGAACCTCACGGGATCGATCGCCTCACGGGTGCCGCCAGCCGTGACCAGAACACGGACACCTTTAAGGTCTTTGCCTTTTTCAAGTATCTCAAGCGCCCTGTTGATGATCGCCTGAACCTCGACCATCCGGCCGATGCCTTCATCTCCACAAGCAAGCCACCCCACTTCCGGACCGATAAGTTCGAAACCCAAAGTTTTGAGCTTGTTGATGTTTTCCTGGACTATCGTGTTCGTCCACATATTCTTGTTCATTGCAGGCGCTATCAGTTTCGGTGCTTTCGACACCATGAATATGGTCGTCAACGGATCGTCCGCTATCCCCTGCGCGAACTTGCCGATGATATTCGCTGTCGCAGGGGCAACTATGATAAGGTCGGCTTTTTCGCTGAGGGTAATGTGAGGGACCGGGATGTTCGAAAGTTCATCGGAGAAAAGGTCCGTGATGACCGGGTTCTTGGACAATGTGCGGAATGTCAGCGGTGTGACGAGCTTGGCGGCTTCCTTCGTCATCGCGACCCAGACATCGGCGCCGGCCTGCTTCAATTTGCTGACAAGGTCGGCTGTTTTGTATGCGGCTATGCCGCCGGTCACTCCAACGATGATAGTTTTGTTATTGAACACCGAAAACCTTTATTTTTTCTTTTTAGTTTTAGGCGCGACTTTCTTCTTCTCTTCCTTGGCGAGCGATACCCTGGCTTTTGTTTCCTCTTTCACGAGCAGCTCCTGCGCTTTTTCCTTGCCTTTGCCGAGCTTTATCCTTATCTTCTCGGACGCTATCTCCTTCAGCGCCGTCTTTATCGAATCGGTCGGATCGAAATCATCGACGTAAGGCAGCGACCCCGCCAGTATCTGCTTGGCCCTCGCTATCGTGGCGTTGACCAGAAGGAACTTGTTCTTCACCTTTGACATGATCTCATCCACCATGGGTTCTTTCAATTTATCATCATCCTCTCTTTTTCCACATTGATTATCGCCCTGATCTTCTCCGCCGCCGCATCGATCCTGTCATTGACGACGATGTAATCGTATTTTTCCATGACCTGGAGCTCCGCTATGGCCGCCCTGAGCCTGTAATTCTGCTCCTCTTCCTTCTCTGTGCGCCTTTTCTTAAGGCGGAACGCCAGGATGTCGACCGAAGGCGGAATAAGGAAGATGAAGACCTGTGATCCCGCCTTAAGTTTCCCTTCGTTGGCCACCTGTTTGATCGCGGAAGCCCCCTGGACATCCACTTCCAGCGTTACGGTCTCGCCTTTCGCCAGCTCTTTTTCAATGTATTCTCTGGGAGTACCGTAGTAAAAACCGTGGACCTTGGCCCATTCTATGAAATCGCCTTTTTTCTGTTTCTCAAAGAACTCTTTTTCAGGAAGAAAATAATAGGACTTGCCGTGCACCTCGTCGGGTCTTTTCGGTCTCGTGGTGGCCGATATCGAGAACTTCAGTCCCGGGTTCAGCTTGAAAAGCCTCGAAACCACCGTGCTTTTCCCGACCCCGGAAGGCCCGGAGATCACCACCAGCAATCCTTTTGATCTGCTCCGGGACAGGCCCTTATTCCTGCTTTTCACAACCTGAAAAGTATACCAGATTTTTGTTTGCATGACAAGAGACAGGTATGATATAATCCCCTTCGTTCCAGCGAAAAACAAGGAAGGTGTTCTTTATGAGAAAAGCTTTCATACTGTTCCTCGCTCTGTTGGTCCCGGCTGGATTCGTTTATGCGGTAGGACCGGGGGTCGGCGCAAGGTCCGTCGCCATGGGCGGCACGGGCATAGCCATCGCCAATGACATAACGGCGGCATACTACAATCCCGCCTGTCTCATGAGCGGACCCGAGAACTTCGAAGGCATGGCGACCGTAGGGGCCGCCATGAACGGCCTTAACGCCTTCATGGACACCGTTTCCGAAGGCGACAAGTCGATCGAAAAGTTCTTCAGCGACGACATGACGTTCCAAATGGCGCTGAACGGGGGACTGGGTTTTTCCTTCAGGAAAGTGGGGCTTTCCGCGTTCGCGCTCGGGAACGCGAATTTCAATAAGCCCGCTGACTCCTTCAATGTGGACATGAACGCCTCCGCCATCGGGTACGTCCCTCTGACATTGGGGTCCACTTTCTCGACCCCGGGCCTTCCCATCGCGTCCCTGTCAGTAGGCGTCAACCTTAAGGCCATCATGGAAGCCGCTTCCGTCATGAAAGTTACCCAACATGCATCCCTTCTCAGTGGCGAAGGTACGAGCGCAATGATGATGGGCAGCGGCTTCGGTTTTTACATAGGCGCGCAGGCAAAGATAACGCCGTTCATAAGCGTCGGCGCGGTAATAAGGAATCTCTCGGCTTCATCCAACAGGACCATAACAACAAAGAACATAGTGGTGACTACGGAAGGCGAAATCCTCGAGGGAGAGGATGAAAGCGAGGTCAAGAAGTCCGAAACGATCGCACCCGAGATCGGCATAGGCACGGGAGTGGTGATCCCCATCACCGGCACGCTGATAGCCGTGGACATGGAGAATTACAGCGCCCCCGAAAAAGGCAATGTCAATAAATCTCAGAGCTTCACCGACATGCATGTCGGAATTGAGCAGGGCTTTTTCCTGAACCTGGTAATGCTCAGGATGGGATACTGCGGCTACGGTGCCGGCGACAACGGGGACGGCGACGCCTACTGGACATACGGCATGGGATTCAATCTTGGGCCTGCAAACCTCGGCATCGCGGCCGCCAACAGCGTAAAAGATTCGAATTCCAGCATAGCGCAGTATCAGCTGGGGGCGGCGTTCTAGCAGCTCCGGTCCGTTTGAAGAGCTGCCGCTTCTGGGATATAATCTCTGCGTGCTGACATTTTACGAATATGCCGCCATATTTCTGGCGCTTGCCGCCGTCGGCGGCGAATTCATCGTATCCTGGACAAAAAAGCTGCTTTTGGGTCCTTCGAGCCGCCACATCCTTGACATCTCCGGCGCCGTCGAAAGGATGCTCCTGGTCATGCTGATCTACGCCGGCGGCCAGTATGTCCTGCTGGTCCCTTTCATCATCGTCATCAGGTGGCTTATGGTGATAAGCGGCATGAACGCGAAGAAATTCGCTGATATCATAAAAAGGATGGAACCCGCCGTGGAATTCCAGAAGATACGGCTCAAGAGCGAAATGACGATCAACCTCCTGGCGAGCCCCGTTATGGGAGTGCTTTTCGGGATAATCGCAAGATTCCTGTAAGAACTTATGAGAAAATATTTACCTTTTTTCCTTCTTGTCCTTTTGTTCGCAGCAAGCCCCGCGGAGAAGATCCAGGGGGCAGGCTGGTCCCCCGCGGACATGGTGCCGGCCTTCAAGAACCTGAAACGCGACGTCGTCGGCCAGCTCAACGATCTTTTCGGCCGTGAAGTGTCCGTCGAGAGCGTTTCGGGCATCCTCGTCAACCAGATAGAGCTCAATAACGTCAGCATAGCGAAAGGCAGAACACTTCGGGACGGCGCGATGATCAAAGCCAAACAGGTGATCATCAATTACAATCCGCTCAAGCTCGCTGCCAGCCGCGGAGACATCACCGCCGCGATATCAAAGATCACCGTGATCGAGCCGGAGATCTTTGTCGAGAGAAGCCCGAAGGACACCTGGAACATGGCCGAACTCATCCCGAAAGGAAAGCCGATAGAAGGCGAAAAAGAACCGTCGCCCATACCGATCAATGCGACCGTTTCGATCAAGGGCGGATACGGGATATACATGGACCACATCGGCTGGGGGGAGGATCTGCGGGGCAAACCTTTCGTCTCAAAGATCAGGGATTTCAACGGAGAGGTCAAGCTTTCCG
>CAZSXD010000003.1:0-18096 GCA_964611075.1 uncultured bacterium | reverse complement strand
GGAGCATTCGGGAGGGGTGTGGATGGCCGGGGGTGTGGGATCCGGCTCCAATAATGTCGTTACGGTCAACCTTCCCCATGTCGCTTTGATATCGAGGACGAAAAAAGGCTTCCTGCATAACCTTGACAAAGCCATGCTGATAACCAGAAAAGCCCTGCTTGAGAGCAACGATATCATTGAGACGAGCCTGAATAAATGGAAGATACTCCCGTTCCTGAAGATGAGGACGAAGGACAGCGCGCCCTATTACAACTTTGAGGAGCGCCGGCTCACCTTCGGCGCCATAGGCATGAACGAGTGCCTCCTCAACCTCATTAGCAGGGATATTACTTCGGAAGAAGGGGAAAAGCTGGGCCTTGAGATAATAACGAGAATGGCAGGCAACATCGCAAAGTATTCAAAGAAGGACAATGTTGTCTACACGCTTGAGCAGACTCCGGCGGAAGCGGCCACTCACAGGCTTGCCACCCTTGACAGGAAGAACTTCGGCAAAAAGGCACATGTGCAGGGAAGGGATGGGGAGCTTTATTATTCCAACTCGACCCATGTCCCTTACAAGAAGGACATATCGCTCCCCGACAGGGTAAGGATAGAGGCGGAATATCACCCGTATTTCAACGGAGGGGTGATAAGCCATGTCTGGATCGGGGAGTCGCTGCCGGACCATTATTCGATGAAGAACCTGATAAGGAAGATGGCGGCAACGAAGCTCGCGTATTTCACGTTCTCTCCGGACTTCAGCGTATGCGAGAACGGCCATGTGACCCGCGGGAAAAGCAGGAAATGTCCCAGGTGTTCAGGGAAAGTGGTTGACTACATAAATAGGATCGTCGGCTACTTCACGCGCACGTCCAACTGGAACCCCGGCAAGTACCGCGAATTCGAGGAGCGCAAGAGGTTCGATATCCGGTGACAAAGCTCCAGAAACTCTGCTACAGCTTCGGAGCGGTGGCGACCGCACTTTCCTATCAGGCTTTCTCCACTTTCATAATATTCTTCTACGTTGATACACTGCGGCTCCCGGCAAATCTGGCTGCCGTAGCAATGCTCATCTACGGGATATGGAACGCGATCAACGACCCCGTTGCCGGCCACATATCGGACTCAACCAGGACCAGGTTCGGCAGACGTATACCTTACGTGATCTTCGGAGCGATACCGTTCGGGATCATCTATTTTCTCGTGTGGACGCCGATGGTTGATGCATCGAACGCCTCGCACCTTTTCCTTTATTTTCTGGCCGTTATCTGCCTGTTCGATACGATGTACACGGTCGTGGTCCTTAACTGGGCGTCCCTTTTCCCGGAAATGTTCAGGAGCCTGAAAGAGCGCGCGGAGGTGAATTCGTACAGGCAGACGTTCGGGATGGTCGGCCTTGTCATAGGCATAGCCCTTCCTCCGCTGATCTACAGCTCCATAGGATGGTCCGGCATGGGCCTGATATTCGGCGCGCTTATCGCAGCAGCTTACCTTGTCTCTGTCGCGGGCAGCAGGGAGGACAGGGGCCGCACGGACCAGAAAGCCATGCCGTTCCGTGAGGCGGTAAGAGCCACTTTCGCCAATGTCCCGTTCGTCGTCTTTGTTTCTTCGAACCTTCTCATCCAGTATGCGTTCACCATGGTGCTGGCAATAATGCCTTTTTACGCCAAATACATACTGAATGCGAAGCCTTATCAGACCTCACTTGTGTTGTTCGCTGCTTTTGCGGTCGCGATCCCGATGATGTTCGTGTGGCGCGGAATAGCCGGAAGGACAGGTGCCAGGGCATCTTACATCGCGTCGATAGCGCTGTTCCTGATGACGCTGTTGCCTTTCCTGTTCATCCGTGAGCTTGCTCTTGCCGTGACGGCGTCCGCACTGTTGGGCGCGGGATTAGCGGGGATCATCCTGTTGTCGGACGTCCTCATATCCGACGTCATAGATCATGACGCGAAGATCACGGGCCGGAGGAGAGAAGGCATGTATTTCGGCGTCAATGCATTTGTATGCAGGTTCGCCATAGCGCTGGAGGCGGCGAGCATCGGATGGGTCTTCAGCTGGGCAAAATACAATCCTGTCATATTCACTCAGTCACAAAGCTTCGTTCTGGGACTGCGGCTGCTCATGGCGGGATTGCCGATAGCTACGCTTATCCTGGCGCTCGCGATAATGTCCAGATATCCGCTGTCAGGAAAGCCTGCGGAGTAGTTCCCCCGGATTATCCCTCACGGCTGCAAGAGCCTCGGTCTCGTTGAGCCCTGCATCCAGCGCTGTCTGAAAAGCCTGTTCCTGCGTGATGAGATCGGCCTCTGAGTGCGCATCGGTATCAACTATCAATTTCGCTCCCGTCCTCTTTGCGATCCCGGCGACATGACGATTTCCGTCCCTGTGGCCCTTGCGGGTGGAAAGTTCAAGGAATATGCCATTCTCTTTCGCCAGCCTTGCTTCCTCTTCCGTCAGCGAATTCCCGGGATGCGCCAGGATATCCACCAGACCTTTGAGTTTTACGGTCTCGATATTTGTTCCCGGGATAACAGGTTCAACCGGCGATTGGCCATGGACGATCACGACCTTTGCGCCCAGTTTCCTTGCCTGCTTTGCGTAATCTTTGATGAGGTCCGGCCTCAGGTAGCTGAGTTCAACGCCCGGGAAAACTTTTATCGAAAGCGTCGGTCCCTGTTTCCTGACGAACTTTGTCAGGTGTGCAAGCACCTCTTCAAGGTTCGAGGCATCAACGTGGTCGGATATGGCGATAGCTTCGTGCCCTTTGACCTCGGCCTCTCTAGCTATCGCAGCGGGGAGAAGCGAACCGTCGCTGAAAATGGAGTGGATGTGGAAATCGATCCTTTTACCCAGGTCATTTGTCATATGGTGTATAATAACATAATTATGAAGCTTCATGAAATAATCAATTTAGGGATAGACGACCTCACTTATGGCGGCGAAGGGATCGGCAGGTCGGGAAGCTTCGTCGTCTTCGTTCCCGATTCCGTCCCGGGAGATGAGCTGAAAGTCGAGATCGTGGAGCTCAAAAAATCCTTTGGCAGAGCCAAAATCCTTGAAATAATTAAGCCTTCAACTGACAGGGTCGCTCCGAAGTGTCCTCTTGCCATGGAATGCGGCGGGTGCCAGTGGCAGAACATCAGCTATCCCGCGCAGCTCAAGTACAAGACGAAGATCGTCAGAGAAACGCTCGAAAGGATAGGAAAGCTGAAAGTTGAGGTGAACGACATCATCGGGATGAGGGAGCCGTGGGGTTTCAGGAATAAGATCCAATATCCAATATCGAAATCCGAAGGAAGTTCCAAATCAAAAATTCAAATGGGATACTACCAACGGGGGACGCATGATGTTGTAGATATTGACGCCTGTCCGATAGAACATCCCAAGCTCTCGCGTGCGGCGAAGATCGTCAAGGATGTTCTCAATAAGCTCGGCTATTCGGCATATGAAGAAGGCAGAGGCACAGGTCTATTCAGGCATCTGAGAGCAAGGATCGGTTTTGGCACCGGTGAAGTCCTGCTGACCTTCATAACCAACGAGAAGGCGATACCGGGATCGAAAAATCTGGTCAAGGAAATCGTCGAAAAATGCAAAAAGGATGACATCAACGTCGTCGGGATATGCCAGAACCTGAACCCGAGGCAGACGAACGTGATAATGGGGGAGAAGAGCTGGACGATGTGGGGCAGGGATTTCATTTACGACAAACTGGGGGACCTGAAATTCAAGGTTTCGAGCGGATCATTCTACCAGACGAACCCGATAATGACAGAAGTGCTTTATGATAAAGCGTTGGAATTCGCGGAAGCCTCGAAGGATGACACCGTCATTGACACTTATTCCGGCATTGGCACCGTCGCATTATGGTTCGCGAGGCACGCGAATTATGTCTATGGCATCGAAGAAGTGAGGCAGGCTGTCTATGACGCGGCGGAGAACGCAGAGCTGAACCATATCGAGAACTGCAGGTTCAGTATAGGCAAGGTCGAGAAATTACTTCCCGAACTTGGAGAAGGGGATATTCTGATACTTGACCCGCCGAGGGGAGGGTGCGAGGAAAAGGTCCTGAAGACCATTGCAAGATCGAAGTTGAAGAGGGTGGTTTACATCTCATGCAATCCGGCGAGCCTGGCGAGGGACCTTGGTTATCTCTCGGGCCGCGGCTTCAAAGTTGAACAGGTCCAGCCTGTGGACATGTTCCCGCACAGTTTTCACATCGAGACAGTCTCAAAATTGATCAGGGTCTGACCAAAGCCAGGATATCATCAAGCTTGAGCTTCTCGACATCGAACCACTGAACGTTCTTGAACCTCCTGAACCAGGTCATCTGCCTCTTCGCAAAGTTGCGGGTGTTCTGTTTCAGGATATTCACAAGCTCGTCATAAGTGTATTTGCCGTGCAAATGCTCGGCCACCTCTTTGTACCCGATCGCCTGCATTGATGTAAGCTTGGGGTCGTAACCTTCCTTAACAAGGCTCTTTACCTCATCTATCAAGCCTTTCGTAAGCATGCCATCTATCCGTTCTTCTATCTTTTTGTACAGCGCGTGCCTTTCTATGTCGAGGCCGATAATGACAGGTTCGAAATTGACCGAAGCCTCATCCTTTGATGCCTGTTTCGACATCGGCTGCCCGGTCAGTTCATATACCTCAAGCGCCCTCATTATCCTCTTCGTATCGTTGTAATGGAGCTTTGATGCCGTATCCGGGTCTATTTTCTTGAGTCTTTCGTAAAGATAAAGGCTTCCCTGCTTTTTTGCCTCATCCTCCAGCCGGAGCCTCACGTTCTTATCCTTCTTTATTTCCGGGAACGTATAACCTTCGACGAGCGCGTTAAGGTACAGCCCTGTCCCGCCCGCGATGATCGGCAGTTTCCCCCGCCCGGCGATATCCTCGATCAGGCTTTTCGCATTGTTCACAAAGTCTGAGACGCTCCATGGCTTGTCGGGGTCTATGATATTGATAAGATGATGCGGGACCTCTTCAAGCTCTTCTTTTGACGGCTTTGCGGTCCCTATGTCCATGCCCAGGTAGACCTGCATCGAATCGGCCGAAATTATCTCGCCGTTCAGCTTTTTAGCGAGCTCTATCGCAAGCCTTGATTTGCCGACGGCTGTCGGCCCGATGATGAATAGTACCTTGCGGTTAATCGTTCCTTGATCCACGAAGGGCCAGCAGGCGGATAAGATTTAACACCGCCATCGCGGTGGCGGCGACGTATGTCAATGCCGCGGCGTCGAGCACTTTTTTTGCCATCGGAAGTTCCCCGGAAGCGAGGTATCCGCCGTCAGAAAGCATCGAGATCGCCCGTTTGCTTGCGTTGAATTCCACCGGCAAAGTGATGACGGTGAAAGCGACCGCGACCGAGAAGAATATGATGCCGATATCCATCAATTGTGTTGAACCGAAGAGAAGTCCGATAAAAAAAAGCGGGATCGACAGGTTCGAACCGATATTCGCAACGGGAACGAGACCTGCCCTTAACTTGAGAGGAACGTATTCCTTCGAATCCTGGACCGCATGCCCCACCTCGTGCGCCACGATGCCGATGGCCGCCACAGAGTCGCTGTCATGAACTCCCCTTGAAAGATGGAGCTTTTTATCTCTCGGATCATAATTATCCGTAAGATTCCCTGATATGTATTCAATTTCCACGCTTTTAAGGCCGGCGCCGTTAAGCAGCTTCCTGCCTGCCTCAGCACCTGTCATGCCTTTTGACGAGCGGACGCGCGACATCTCCGCATAGGTGGATCCCACTTTCCACTGCGCATAGAGTGCGAGAAGGATCGCAGGTATCAACAGTATGAAGGTCGGATCGTAGGGATAGAACATGGGGGGATTATATCAAATATTCACCGGGCCATCAATCCGGCTATCTTATCCGCAGTGGACTTCCCCCCGGGCTTGCAAGCGGCGGCGTCCACCTTTCCTGACGCGATGGCCTCTGCAAGCGCCATGCAGCTGGGGAAACCGCATGCCCCGCAGTTCGCCCTGGGAAGAAGTTCGTATATCGCCTCGACCTTGGGGTCGACCACCACCTTGAACTTCTCTGAGGCATATCCCAGAAGCGCGCCCGAAAGGGCGCCTATGACCGCGAGGCTTATTATCGAAATGAGTATTACGGCGATGCTGTCCATTTTATTCCGGTATAAGACCGACGAAACCCAGGAAAGCGACGGAAAGGAGAGACGCCACGATGAAAGTGACGGGCACGCCCTTGAGCGCTTTCGGCACCGGGGCAAGATCGAGCCTCTCCCGTATCCCGGCCATTATTATGAGCGCGAGGGTAAAGCCGACTCCCGCGCCGAAGCCGTTGAAAGAGGCTTCAAGGAAATTGAAATTGCTCCTGATGTTCAGTATCGCCACGCCGAGTACGGCGCAGTTCGTGGTGATGAGCGGCAGATATATGCCCAGCGCGTGCTTGAGGGCCGGGCTTATCTTGTTTATTACCATCTCGATGAACTGGACCAGGGCGGCGATTATCAGGATGAAGGCGATCGTCTGAAGGAATTCTATCCTCAGGGGCACAAGCATGTATGCCTGTATTGCCCAGCATACGGCCGAGGCAAGGGTCATAACGAAGATAACGGCCGCTCCCATGCCGAAGGCGGAATCTATCTGACTGGAGACCCCCACGAAGGGGCATATGCCCAGGAACTTGATCAGGACGAAATTATTGATGAGTATCGCGCTTGCGATTATCAGGAGAAGCTTGGTCAAAGATTACCCTTCTCTTTCGCTTGAGCGGACGAATTTCTTCTCGACCACCTGAAGGAGCTGTATGACTATCAATGACAGGACCGTGGAGAAGGTCGCTATCTCGTAGAAGCCGGCGCCTGTCGCAAGGCCTATGGCCGCGGACACCCATATGGATGCGGCGGTCGTAAGCCCCATGACGCTTCCGCCCATCACGTATATCGTGCCTGCGCCGATGAAGCCGATGCCCGTGACGACGCTTGCGGCTATCCTGGTTGGATCGGCAACGGAAGATTCCTGGGCTATCAATATCGATACGATCGTGAATATGGCCGAACCCATGCAGACCAGAATGTGCGTCCTCAGTCCTGCGGCCTTCTTTTTTATCTCCCTCACGTACCCTATCGCCCCGCCGAAAAGCACCGACAGAAGGAGCCGGAACATCATTTCATACGGCATATTAACCTCCCCTATACGTCAAATATCACTCTTGCCCTGTACCCGGTCTTTTCCTTTTTTATCTCAAGCTGATTGTAAGTCGCAGCTTTGATAAAAGTGATGTACTTGCATATTTTACCACCGAGGACCTTTGCTTCAAGTTCTTTATCGGTGAGCTTCCCGATCCTGAATTCCGTCAGCGTTGTTCTTTTTGAGTCCATGAGGTAAAGGAGTTCCGAAAGCCAGGCTATGAGAAGCGATTCCGTGTTATCCGCTTGAACTTTTACATCATATGAGCGGAGCGTCCCGCGGCAGGGCTCCTCGAACATCATGCTCATCATGCCTGTAGCGGCGTTCTCAAAAAGTTCCCTCAGGTCCTTCCCGGATACTTCGATGCCCGTGTCTGAGGGGTGGTCGATGACCTTGTATTTTTCCATCAAGCTTTAAGCTTGCCGATGATCGCGTCCGCCATCTGGCTGGTCCCAACGGCCGACGGATCGTTCCGGTCCGATTTGAGGTCGTAAGTAACGTATTTGCCCTCGGCGATCACGTCCGCAACGGCCTTTTCGAGCCTCTTTGATGCTTCCTTTTCGCCGATGTGGTCGAGCATGAGGACACCCGAAAGTATCATTGCGGTCGGATTGGCCTTGTTCTGCCCCTTGTACTTAGGCGCGCTTCCGTGGACGGCCTCAAAGACCGCGATATCTTTACCGATGTTCGCTCCCGGCGCAACCCCAAGCCCGCCCACCAGTCCCGCGCAGAGATCGGACATTATGTCGCCGTAAAGGTTCGGCAGCACCAGCACGTCGTAGAGCTCAGGCTTCTGGACAAGCTGCATGCACATATTGTCGACAAGCCGCTCTTCGTACTCGATCTTTCCCTTGTAAGCTTTTGCCACTTCACGGGCAACGGCGTAAAACAGGCCGTCGGTGAACTTCATGATATTGGCTTTCGCGACCGCTGTGACCTTTTTTCTGTTATGTTTGACCGCGTAGTCGAACGCGAATTTCACGATCCTTTCGGTCCCGAACTTTGATATCGGCTTGATGCTTATGCCGGAATCAGGTCTGATCTTTTTCTTCGACTCTTTCTCTATCGCTGCGATGACGTTCTTCGTCTCCGGCTTTCCTTCTTCGAATTCGATACCGGCATAAAGGTCCTCGGTGTTCTCGCGCACGACCACTAGATCGATGTTCTCGTACTTTGATCGAACGCCTCTGAAAGATTTGCAGGGTCTCAAGCATGCGTAGAGGTCAAGCTCTTTACGAATGGCAACGTTGACGCTGCGAAATCCCGTACCGATAGGCGTAGTTATGGGTCCTTTGAGGGCCACCTTATTTTTTCTTATGGAGGCAAGGACTTTGTCGGGGAGGGGGGTGCCTTCCTTTTCCATGACATCCAGTCCGGCATGGACGACCTCCCAGTTTATTTCGACGCCGGTGGCCTCAATGCACCGCTTGGCCGCCTCAGAAAGCTCATATCCCGTCCCGTCGCCGGGGATAAGAGTGATGTTATATGTCTTTGTCAATTGAAAGCTCCTTTTCTAAATTCATTGATGATTTTATAGTAAAATGCGGAGGTTTTCAATCAGGGCTAGGAGCAGCCCGTCAGACGCCCATAATCCACAGGCTGACCGCCATTAATATCATGCCTGCCATGAGCCCCACGATACTCAAATGTTCCTCGCCGTATGACCTGGACACGGGGACGAGCTCGTCCATGGAAATGAACATCATTATTCCCGCCACAACGGCAAGCGTAACGCCGATCAACGAATTGCTTAGAAAGGGCATCAGGAACAGCGCCGCTATTAAGGCGCCGAGAGGTTCAGTCAGCCCGGATAATGCCGACCACAGGAAAGCCTTCCTCCTGCTTCGCGTGGCGGTGTAAATCGGAACGGAAACGGCGATGCCTTCCGGAATGTTGTGCAGGGCTACCGCGACAGCGATTGCAATGCCGATCTTGATGTTCGTAAGACTTCCCGCGAAGACCGCAAGCCCTTCGGGGAAGTTATGTATCGTTATTCCAAGCGCTATAAAGAATCCTGTGCGGCACAGGTTATTCCTTTTGCACATCAATTCGTCCTTGTTATGTTCGGCCATGTAATCATGGGGAACAATATTATCAATGAAGAAAGTGACCCCCATTCCGGCGAAAAAAGCAAGATATGCGTAAGGGCTGCCGATCATTTTTATGCTCTGTGCCAGCAGTTCAACGAACGAAACGAAGATCATCACCCCGGCGGAAAACCCGAGGGAAAGCGTCAGGAATTTGGGGCCTGGCTTCCTTACCATAAGGCTGAGAAGGCTCCCGATCATCGTGGCAAGGCCTGCAAGAAATGAAAGAAGTAATGCGTACCCTATGTTTGTGCTATCCAAGTGCGAACCCGCCGTGTTTCTTGAAATGCTCCACAAGTCCGCCGTCGGACAATAGTATCTGCATTGTCTTCGGTACCGGACTGGTCTTGATGGTCATGCCTTTGGTCTTATTCCTGATGATCCCGCTATCCATATCCAATTCAAGCTCGTCGCCGTCCGAGATCTTGTCTGTATCGCACTCGATGGCAGGAAGACCGAGATTGAAGCAGTTGCGGTAGAATATCCTGGCGAAGGATCTGGCCAAAACCGCTGAAATTCCGGCATACTTGATCGCCATGGGCGCCTGTTCGCGGGAGCTGCCGCAGCCGAAATTGTTTCCGGCAACTATGAGATCACCTTTCGTTATCCTTGAATAAAATTTCGGGTCCAGGTCCTCCATCACGTGCTTTGCCAGCTCAACGGGATCCTTGATTTTGAACTTGTAACGGCCGGAAATGATGTAATCCGTGTTTATGTCGTCGTTCTGGGGGAGGCGCAGCCCTTTTCCTTTGAAAATCATTTGATCTTCAGGACCTTGCCTTCGAGCTCGATATGAAGGAGCTTCATAATGCCCAGTATCATCAGGGAGGTCACAGCGGCGGCAAGCCCGATATTGGCGTATGTAGGTGCTATCGCAAACCAAAGACTGATGAACGGGACCTTCGTTGAGATAGCTATCTCTACGCAGCACGCCAGGGACATCAGCATCATGGACGAGAAAGAGGCAAGAGCTATGCCGGTAAAATAGCCGTACCAGTTATAGAACGTCTTATGGATGAAATAGTAAATGTAGTAGCTGAGGAACGTCCCTATGACCGCCATGTTCAGGATATTGGCTCCCAGCACGGTGATGCCGCCGTCGCCAAAAAGGACGGACTGATAAAAAAGCACGACCGTCATCACTATCGCTGCGGAAAAAGGGCCGAGAGCCAACGACGAGATTATGCCGCCTATCATGTGCGCGGCGGTCCCTATCGAAAGGACGCGGAAATGGTTCATCTGCATCGCGAATATCAGCGCGCCGATGGCGCCCATTTTCAAAAGGTGCTTCTCCATGAGACTGGAGATCACTTTCTTCGTTCTTGCCGACGGATGCCCGGACACTTTTGCAATGATCTTATCTGATGTTGCGATCATTGTTTCCGGCAAAGCCGCGGAGAGCGCTTCAAGGAACTTGAATAAACAGAAAGCCAGTACGACCGCGGCCGCCCACGCGGCCGCCGATGCTATCCTTGGATCAAGGAACCCTGCGGGCAAATGCATCAGTGTTTCCTCCTGACGGCCGGAGAGCGGGCAAAGAACCTCTTTATCGATTCGTCGATGTGACGCGCCCATGCGATCGACCAGAAAGTCAGGAAGATGAGGATGACCCCGATGATCCCGGAGGCGGTGATCGAGAAATTCGGATGATTTATCCCTTCGATAAGGTAGCGCGCGAACAATGCGTTCGAATCTGTTGCGCCTTCTATCGTCCCCACCATTTGCGCTGTTCTCTCAAGGCTGTCAAGAGTGGTTGATGTGAAAGATCCTGCCAGAATAACAAAGCCGATCGCGATCAATATCAATATCGTATTATTGCGTATGCTTCTCAATCAATGCCTTCTTTCAAAGAAGAAACTCCACGGTGTGGTTTTAATTATAGCATATTAGTGAGGACTGAAAAGTCTTTTTATCAGCTCGCCGATATACTTTACCCTGGCTATGGACCTGAAAAGGAAGTAAATGATGATTATCCCGAATATCCCCGCTATTACGGTCGAGAATGACGGGTGTGTTATGAAGGAAACCGTATAATCAATGAATACTCCGGTCGCGGGCTTCGCTTTTTCCTCGAACTTCAGGTTCCCCGCGACCTTTTCAAGACCGTCCGGCCGGGACGAGGCATAAAAGCCGGCGAATATCGCGACAACGACCGCAATGAATATGACATACAATATGGCCTTATTCTTCAATTTTGACCTTACCATCAAGCTCAAACTTCAGGTTCTTCAGTGTCTCGATCAACATGATGGTCATCAATGCCTCGGCAACGCCTATAATCGCGTGCACCGATGCCATCGCGGGAAGGATCTTCGCGAGTTCGATCGTTCCGGAAAGCGATATCTCAAAAGCGCATGCTATTGACGCAAGAAGCACGGAAAAGAACGCGGCCAGCGAGATCCCTATAATATATCCAACTTTATTTCTGAATGTCCTGTGGATGATAAAGTATATGTAATAGGATGCTAAAGTACCGATAACCGCCATGTTCAGGATGTTCGCACCGAGAGCCATCAACCCGCCATCGGCAAAGAATATCGATTGAACAGCTAAAATAGCGGAAATGACAATGGCGCCGGAGAACGGGCCGACGGCAATCGTTGCCAGAATGCCTCCCAGCAGATGGCCGGAAGTCCCGTTGTTGATGGGGAAGTTGAACATCTGGGCCGCGAATATCAGTGAAGCGATCGCGCCCATCCTCATGATATGGTTCTCGGCGAAGCTTGATAGAAGCTTTTTCGAACCTTCGGTTATCGTGTAGCCGATATTTGATGCTCCTGCCAGTATCGATTCGGGCACCATGCTCGAAAGCGCCTGCCTGACCTTTGCGAAACAATACCCGAGCGCACCGGCTGCGGCAAATGCGGTGCTTGCCGACACTTTCGGGTCAAGAAAACCGTTTGGTATGTGCATTTATTCCTCCATTTTTGTAGGGACAACCTTTATGGTTGTCCGAGTCCGCGGACAGGGACAAGCCCTGTCCCTACACCATCATTCAAAAAGGAACGTGGCGCCGAAGGCCAGGTTCGAACTCGATGAATCCTCGGTCAAGCCGCAGCCAAGTGCCATGTCAAATATCAGGTTCTTGCTGTATGCGTAATTGAACCCGGCTGCGACCTCGTGGACGATCGCGCCGGTATTGGTATCTTTACTATATTGTGTTTCAGTCATGATATTTACCAGTTCATTCAAGGGTTTAATTATGGAGGCATTGTAAAATATCACATCTCTAGCATCCTCGCGCACAGCTTCATCATCAAAGGTATAGCAGAAGTTAAGATGAAAATTGAACTCCCCAAGGTCTTTTGAATAAATAAGCATGGTCGATATATCATGGTGATACAATTCCAGGCGGTTATCTTCCGGATTGCCGGTATCGACCATATATCCTAAAAGCCAGGAAGCCCCCTCATTCCCGCCATTATCATAGAATTTGTACTTGACCCTGAAAGTACCGTTGCTTAATCCGTCATAATTCTCGCTGTAGGAACCCGCAGAGCCGTAAGGGAGGTCAAGCCCGACATCCACATTTTCGGACAGGCCGTATTTCAGGGCAGTGACGATCTCCTTATAAGCCGTGTCGTCTCTTTTGGTCAAAAGCAATACCCCTGTTTCAATGACAGGCTTTCCTTGCTTGGTCACCCAGCAGTCCTCGGTATATAAAGGGCGTATTGCAAAGACAGATGACCAATGACCGATGACCAATGACCAAACAATTACCAATGATAAAATATTCAGTTTCATTTAACTTACAAGTAATTCCTCGGATCCGTTATCTTGCCATTGAGGACTGAAGCGGCCACTGTCGCGGGGCTTCCCAGATAAATAAAAGCATTCGGATTTCCCATCCTGCCCTTAAAATTCCGGTTTGCCGTTGATATCACATTCTCTCCGTCTGACGGTACCCCGTTATGAGTGCCCACGCACGGCCCGCAGCCGGGGGTGACGAATGTTCCGCCGGATTCGACTAAAGCTTGATAAATGCCCTTTTTGATCAGCTCAAGCATTATGTCCTTCGATGCCGGAGCAAGAATGAGCCTTGAATCCTTATGGATCTTCTTTCCCTTCAATATATTCGCGGCGACTTCGAAATCGTTAACTCTTCCATTAGTGCAAGTCCCGATGAAGCCCTGCTGAATTGGGGTGCCCTCAACTTCCTCGACCGGCGCTACATTGTCCACCTGGTGAGGCTTTGCGACCATAGGTCCAATTTTCGACGCATCGAACTCCATGACCTTGAGGTACTTCGCGTCAGCATCAGCCTCGACAGGTTTCGGGATCCTACTTCCATGCCCTTTTACCCATTCCATGACCTTCTTATCAGCCCTCATTATCCCGGCCTTTGCGCCGAACTCGATCGCCATGTTTGAGATCGTGAACCTTTCATCGACGGAGAGTTCATCGATCGCAGAGCCTACGAATTCCGCGGCTTGATATGTCGCGCCGTCAGCGCTGATCTTGCCGATCAGAAAAAGTATAAGATCTTTCGAAAAGCTCCCTTTCGGCAGCTTGTTATTGAAAACATATTTCACGGATTGCGGGACCTTGAACCAGAGCTTGCCGGACGCCATCACGGCCGCGAAATCAGTTGACCCGACACCGGTCGAAAAAGCGTTGATAGCCCCGTAAGTGCACGTATGCGAATCAGCGCCGATGACAAGGTCGCCGGCGGTCACATGACCCTGCTCGGGAAGAAGCTGATGGCACACGCCGCAGCCGATGTCGTAAAGCTTTATCCCATGTGCCTTCGTGAACTCCCTTATCTTCTTGTGGATAGCGGATACGCCTTCGTTGGGGGAGGGGGAAGAGTGATCGATTATTATCGCTATCTTTGAGGGATCAAAAACTTTCTTTACGTTCATCTTGTTGAAAACGTCGATAGCCACGCCGGAAGTGCCGTCCTGACCCATACAGAAATCAATGTCAGCGATCACAATATCACCTGCGTGGGCATCCGAATTGGAATGGTTTGAAAGGATCTTCTCGGCGATCGTTTTTCCCATCTGTCCCTTAAGCTCTCTTTTTCACGGCTCCCTCGACCATCTTCGCCTTGTCGGCAAGATAGCCGGGCAGGTCTTTTATCGCCTTGACCTCTTTTATTATCTTCAAGGCGTTTACAGGCTTGGAGACGTCGGCCTTATCAAGCTTCGCCCTGATGACCAGCTGTGGATCGGCCGACTTATTGAGGATGACCTGGTTGCAAAGAGAGATTATCTTGTTGACGTGCTTTTTCGCATCCATCCTTGTAAGTATCTCGGCCTCCACCACCTTCGATTTCACCATGAAATAATCGCTGGGCCTGTCGGCCAATAAGGTCTGTGCGTCCTCGCAGTATTCCGCGTATTTCTGCAGTTCCCTGGGTTTTGCGGAAAAGGTCTTGAGCTCCGATATGCCGACCATCGCCCTCGCCTTGAAATATGCGTTCGATTTCTCGTTGTTTATCACCTGCTCATAAAGCCTGGATGCGATCTTGACGTTGGCTGCTCCGCTCATCTTTGTCAGGAGCTCCGATTCCACGACAACGGACTTCTGGAAAAAGAAATCGTTGACGCCGATCTCTTTCTTTATGATATCGGATGCGGTCCTGGCGAGCTTTGTCGCCTCCGCTATCTCCTCGGGCTTGTCGCTGAGTATCATCAGCTCGGCCTTTCCGGCGAGCGTCCTTGCCCGCAGGTAAGGGGACGACACGCCCTTCAATATTTCATTGTAAAGCTTGAGCGCATCCTTATAGTCGTCTTCCTCGTTCCTTCCCACAAGCAGGTCGGCGAGCCCGAACTTGATCTCGCCCACATCGTACCGCCAGGCGATCGATTTGAGCAGCAGCCTGTAACGGCCGATGACCTTGTTAAGCTTGACTTTTTCGGATGGGGACGGGTAATTCGGCTCCCTGTCCACTATAAAGCTCATTATCGGCGAGAGTATTCCCATTTCTTCTCCTTTTTAAATTTCTTGATAATCTATTGTAATCATTGTAAAATCTATTGTCAAATGCAGAACTTGAAGCGCGAAAAACAGCTTGAGGAACTTGAACGCAAACTCGGCATAACTTTCCTGAACAAGGCCCTGCTTAACCAGTCATTCACCCATTCGTCCTACGCGCATGAATCCCAGGAAAAAGTGTATGACAACGAAAGACTGGAGTTCCTGGGGGATGCTGTCATTAAGCTTATCATAAGTGAGTATCTTTACAATAAGTTCCCCGAGAGGAGCGAGGGCGACCTCACAAAGATCAGGGCAGTCGCGATCTCGGACGATACCTTCACGGGTATCGCCAGCAAGATGAGGCTCGGCAGCTTCCTCCTGCTAGGAGCCAATGAGAGGAGGACCGGCGGGATGGACCGGAAATCCAACCTTGCGAACGTCTTCGAGGCAATGGTAGGCGCGATCTACCTTGATGCGGGGCTCGGTAAGGCGAGGGACCTGCTTCTTTCGTACCTCATGCCGGAGATAGAGAAGATAAGCAAGGAAGGGTACGTGAAGGACTTCAAGTCCGCTCTGCAGGAATTCGTGCAGAAGAAGAAATGGGGCCTTCCTTCGTACCATGTTGTCACGGAATCCGGGCCGAAGCACAAAAAGGTCTTTCACATGGAGGTCATTATAAGGGGACAAAAATACGGCGTCGGCCAGGGCGCGAACAAAAAAGAGGCCGAACAGGCTGTCGCCAAGATAGCTCTTGCAAAGCTCACAAGGCCGCAGGGCAAGATAAAGCACTTTATCTCTTCGTTCAGAAAACGGATCATAAAAAGTAAATGAGCGGTTCGATCCTTATAAAAGGCGGAAGGGTGGTCGACCCCGCACAGGGGATCGACGCGGTTTCCGATGTTCTCATAATCGACGGGAAGATATCCGCCGTCTCAAAGAGCGTTCCCAGAAACATCCCTGCAGGATGCGAGATCCTTGACGCAAAAGGCCTTATCGTCTCACCCGGCCTCAT
This sequence comes from uncultured bacterium, assembly GCA_964611075.1. Taxonomy (GTDB): domain Bacteria; phylum Margulisbacteria; class WOR-1; order CAVSGV01; family CAVSGV01; genus CAZSXD01. Next base: position 1,930 of record CAZSXD010000003.1, on the reverse strand, counting down.
CGACATGCACTGTCATCTGCGGGACCCCGGCATCTCCGAGGAAGAGACCATAAGATCGGGCACGATGGCGGCAGCGGCCGGCGGATTCACGACCGTCGTTTGCATGGCGAACACCGCACCCGTCATCGACACGCCTGCAATGGTCGAATACATCGTGTCAAAGGCCGCGGAAGAAGGCTGCGTGAACGTGCTCCCTGTGGGAGCGGTGACAAAGGGCCTCAAGGGCGAGGAGATCGCCGAGATGGGGTTGATGATGGAGACGGGAGCGGTCGCTTTCTCGGATGACGGCTGCCCGATCATGAACGCGGAGGTCTTAAGAAGGGCGCTTGAATATTCCAGGCGGTTCAAGGCCGTTATCATTTCCCATTGCGAAGACATCAACCTCTCGTCCGGCGGCGTGATGAACGAAGGCTACATTTCAACGATCATGGGCCTCAAGGGGATACCGAAGACAGCAGAAGAGACCATGGTAGAGCGGGACCTGGCGCTCGCAAAAGAGTTCGACGCGAGGATCCATATCGCCCATGTTTCGACGGCCGGCTCCGTCGCGATCATCAGAAGGGCGAAGGACGAGGGGATCAAAGTGACATGCGAAACCGCGCCTCATTATTTCACCTTAACGGAGGGCGAGGTAGAGGGCTACAACACAAATGCGAAGATGAACCCCCCGCTGCGCACGGAAGAGGACGTGAAGGCCATAGTGAAGGGCCTTAAGGACGGGACAATCGATGTGATAGCCACGGACCACGCGCCGCACCTCATGGAAGAGAAGAACGTTGAGTTCAGGGAGGCGGCGTTCGGCATCGTCGGCCTGGAAACGGCCCTGCCGCTCGTCCTGACGGAGCTGGTCGATACCGGTTCCCTCACGCTCACAAAAGCTCTTGAAAAGATGACCGCGGCTCCGGCTAAGATACTCGGCATCAAGGCGGGCTCGCTCGTTGCCGGATACGCCGGCGACGTCACGGTGATCGATCCGGACAAGCACCATACCGTCGAGGTCAGGTCATTCCATACAAAAGGCAGGAATTCACCCTATGACGGATGGAAGCTCAAGGGGAGGGCGCTGTACACCATAGTCAGCGGCAGGCTTGTCATGAAGGACGGCAAGGCTCTCCGGACGGCAGCGAAGAACCCCTCGCTTCCCAAGTTCATAAACATCAACAAGTAGGACCTATGGCCGAGGAAGCCCATATCGACCCGAAAGCGGAAGCCAGCAGGATAGCGGGCAGGTACCTGACGGAGCTTGAGCTCAACCGCCGGAACAAAAGCTACCTTACCACCAGGCGGATCGAGCCGGCCCGCGACAAAGAAACGGATATCAGGAGCGCGGAGGGGCTTGAGCTCGCCGTGGATGAGAGGTTCGGCGCCGAGCTTGACGTATGGCGCCGTCAGAACACGCCTCTCGCAAAGCGTGTGCTTGAAGAGATCGTTAAGATGCTGAAGAACAGGACAGACCTGTCCTATTTTGGCAGGAGGATGATCACAAGGATACATGACCAGCTGATAAAGGAGAATGAATCTTGAGCTTCACTTACTGGAAAAGACCCGATATCGGGATCATGAGGAAAGAAAAGGTCCTTCTCGCCGTCCTCCTCATCGCGTCCTTTTTTCTTTTCTTCTACAAGCTCGGCGCGCCGTCGCTCTTCGAGACGGATGAGGTCATCTACGGCCAGGTGGCAAGGGAAATAGTCAGGACCCATGACTGGCTGACGCTCCATCTCTTCGGGAAGCCCTGGTTCATCCATCCTCCGCTTTACATGTGGCTCACGGCGCTGAGCTCATATATTTTCGGGATCACGGAGTTCAGCATTCGGCTCTGGAACGCGGTCTTCTCGACCTTGCTCGTACTTGCCACCTATCTGCTCGGGAAAAAGATGTTCAGGGACGGCGTCGGACTGCTTGCGGCCTTCATTCTTGCGACGAGCCTGCA
>CAZSXD010000002.1:0-19199 GCA_964611075.1 uncultured bacterium | reverse complement strand
CGCCGTGAAAAAATTGATGTCAAAAATTACGGGTCCGTCAAAGGTCACCGAAGATTCCATCTCGCATGAGCTTTACACGTCCGGCATGCCGGACCCCGACCTTTTGATCAGGACCGCGGGGGAGATGAGGGTGAGCAATTTCATGCTGTGGCAGATAGCTTACACGGAATTCTGGGTGACGGAAACGCTGTGGCCGGATTTCCGAAAAAAGCATTTACTGGAGGCCGTCGCAAGCTATAATGACAGACGAAGGAAATTCGGGGGATTGTGAGGTCATTCTGAGCGAAGCGAAGAATCTGAATTTCAAAATGCAGACCCTTCGCCTGCGGCTCAGGGTGACAATTACCTCAAATTCGGGGGGCTCTAGATGCTGACAAGGATATTGACGATACTGGTCTCCGTGCCCGTGATATTCGTGTGCACCTACTACGGCGGCTGGCTTTTCTTCGCCCTCGTTTCCGTGCTGGCTGTCCAGTCCCTTAACGAGTTCTACGGCCTGATGAACAGGAAAGGCTATGTTCCTTCATACCCCATAGGCTTCCTTGTCACGCTCTTCTTCATGTGGTTCACCACTTACACGGTCAAGCATCCCCATTGGGAACCTTACGCCACCGGGATACTCACGACCGCCATAATCCTCACTTTCGCCGGCGGCATTTTCCTGAGGAAAGCTCAGGATTCAACGGTCAATGCTTCGATAACCCTGCTTGGAATACTTTATATCGGCTGGATGTTCAGCTACCTGATACTCATCCGCGAATTCACCGCTCACGGCGCCTACCTTTTCTTCCTGATGATATCGATATGGACATGCGACACGGCGGCATACCTGGTGGGCACCTATTTCGGCAAGGTTAAGCTGAGCCCGTACATAAGCCCGAAAAAGACCGTCGAAGGGGCAGTTGCCGGTTTCGTGATCGCCATTGCGGCGGCGTTCGTCTTCAGCAAGTTCACCGGGATGAACACCATACATGCCGTGATACTGGGCACGATCATCGGACTGGTGGGACAGATCAGCGATCTTGTCGAGTCGCTGATCAAGCGGGATGCGGGCGTCAAGGATTCAAGCAATGTCTTACCAGGACATGGCGGCGCGCTTGACCGCATGGACAGCTTCATCCTGGCGGCGCCGATAATGTATTATTACATCTCATGGTTCGTGCCATGATAAAAGATCAGATCATCAATGTGGTGATACTTGCTCTCAGAGAGGATATCGGGAGCGGGGATATTACCACAGCTTCGATCGTTCCAGCGGATAAGAAAGTAAAGGCGAAGATAACAGCGAAAGAACCGGGGATCATCTGCGGCATGGGCATAGCGCACCTCGTGTTCAAATCGGTCGACAAGGCGATTCAGGTGACGGCAAAGGTGAAGGAAGGCGCAAGGGTGCCTGCCGGCAAGGTCATCGCGGTCGTCGCGGGTCCGGCCCGGGGGATACTGACGGCGGAAAGAACCGCGTTGAATTTTCTGCAGCGAATGTCCGGCATAGCCACATTGACCTCGAAGTTCGTGAAAGCCGCGGGTAAAAGAGTGAAGGTGCTCGACACCAGGAAAACTTCTCCGGGGCTGCGCGTGCTTGACAAATACGCTGTCAAATGCGGCGGCGGAGCGAACCACAGGATAGGCCTTTACGATGCCGTGCTCATTAAGGATAACCATATCGCGGCGGTCGGAAGCCTGAAGAAGGCTGTGGCCCTGGCGAAAAGAAAATATCCTGTTGTGGAGGTCGAAGCGAATGATCCGAAGCAGGTCCTTGAGGCGGTCGATTCCGGAGCTTCGCGCATCCTCCTTGATAACATGAGCATTGCAAAGATCAAAGAAGCCGTGAGAACTATCCGAAAGGCTTCGAAAAGGATCGAGATCGAAGTTTCGGGCGGCGTCGACCTTGGAAATATATCAAAAATTGCGAGGACCGGGGTTGATTTTATCTCCGTCGGCGCTTTGACCCACTCGGCGCCGGCATTGGATTTAAGCCTTAAACTGTAATATAATCCTTCGCGTGAGGAAAAGCACAATCCTATTTGCCGCTGCCTGTGTATTTTTGGCTTTGTCCCCGGTATTTTCTTCCGCCGGACTCATCATTTCATCCCCAAAGGATAGAACGATCACCCCGAAGACAAGGGCCACGATCAATGGAACGGCCGTCAAATCAAAGGAAATATCGATCAACAACGTCAGGATCGCACCCGATAAGGACGGTAAGTTCGAGGCTGCGGCCCTCCTCAGGGGCGGCAAGAACCTGGTTTCGGTCACGGCTTTTTTCCCCGGCAATGAGGAGCAGACGAAGAAGGTCAGGATACTGAGGGTGGTCACCTTTGACGACACCCAGGATTTTTCCAAGGGCAAACCGCACTGGGCAAAAAAAGAAATTGTCGACCTTTCCACACTGGGGATCATCGAGGGGTATCCTGACAATAACTTCATGCCGGAGCAGCCCATAACGAAGGGTGAGATAGCCACCTGGCTTGCAAGAGCGAAGGGGCTTAAAGTCCCGGCCCCGAAGACCGATGTCTACTACGACGTGCCCAAGGAGCACTGGAGAGCGCGGTACATCAAGGCGGTGAGGGACGCGGGGTACATGAAAGGCGCTTCCAGGGACAAGTTCGGGATAGATGAGCATATAAAACGGTGGGAAGTGGTCCAGCTTTTCGTGAAGGCGTTCGGGTTCAACCTGCCCCAAAAACCGGCGGCGATCTTCCCGGATGTTGCAAAAGGCTCGAAGTATTTTTCCATCATCTCGGCGGCATATAACAATGGCCTCGTGATAGGATACCCGGGAAAGAGCAAGCTGTTCGCCCCGGAGCTGGAAATGAAAAGGGCTGAGGCGGCGATCCTTATTTCAAGCCTTCCGGACATGAAGGCGCGGATCAAGGACCTTTACGATTTCGGCAGGGACTACACGGCCGCCAGGTTCTCGAGGATAGGAACAAAGCCGGTCATACTCAAAGCGAACATCTCTCCCCCCTCCTTCATTCCCGACGGCGCAACACCCTTTAAGCTTTCTGTGAGCGTGACCGATGCGCAGGGCATCGGGGACATATCGATGGTTTGGGCGGACTTGACGCCCATTGAAGGGCCGCCGCACGTGAAACTGATGGACAAGAAAGACGGGCAGTATGAGCTCATGTACGTCATGACCACCGAGGTGCAGGCGGGCGATACTTTCATAACCGTCAAGGCCATGGATAAAGCTGGCCTTGAGGGCGAAGGAAAGGTAAAATTCACGGTGAGAAAATGATCAAAAGAGCAGTAATAACATTTTTACTGATCGTTTCGTACGGTAGTGCTTTCGCGCTCATAACCGATATCGGCATTGATCCGCTCGACCAGGCGGGATCCGCAAGGCCATACGGCATGGGGAGCGCATTCACGGCGCTGGGCGACATAAACTCGCTTTTCTACAATCCTGCCGGCCTTGCCGCCTCTCAGGGGATCGTCGCCTCTGTGAACAGCATAAGGAACTTTTCGCTCGGCCTCGCTTACGGCACCGGCATCGGCAGCGTCGGGCTGGGATTCGTTTACAGGAACTTCAATGACTTCGACCACTTTGGCACGAAAGCTTCATACGAGAACGACATGGCGCTGATGGCATACGGTGTCAGGTTCGGCAATTTCTCTCTTGGCATTGCGGCAAAGGCGATGCTCCTGCAGAGGCTGGCAAGGGATGGGATGGATGATGTTTCGTCGAACACAGGCTTCGATACCGACGCCGGCCTGCAGTGGCAGCCGTATGATCATACTTCGATAGGCCTTGTGATGCACAATATTTCGTCCAACCCCTACACGATAGGCTCATCGGATGAGTCCTTTCCCCGGGCTACGAGGGCGGGGATCGCGATATCGCTGCTCGGGGAGAAGGGCATGTTATATAACGAAACTTACGGCCTGATCCTCGCGTACGACGCCGAGAACAGGGACTTTGGCGGCCAGGACCATCCGAACACGTATTTGGGGGCCGAACTATCTTATAATAATTGGCTCTTCCTGAGGGGCGGGTCGTCCGCCGTCAACGGTATCGGCACAAAGGGAGGGACCTCGAACGTTTCATCGCTTGGCATCGGGATGAAGTTCGGGGATCTTTCGGTGGACCTCGCTTCTTTCAACGATCCGCTCGTGGAGTCGCAGGTGTCATATTTCTCCCTTTCCTATTCGTCGACCATGTTCGCAGCTGGCGGAAGACAGCGCGAAGAGCGGCCCAAAACCGCACTGCAGGAGCTGCTCATCGTGAGAACGCCGCCTGACGATTTCATCACATACGAAGGGACCATCGCTGTCTCCGGGAGGGTCAGGCGCGGCGGCAGTGTTGTGATCAACAGCGTCAACGCTTTCGTCGACGAGAACGGCTTCTTCAATGCGGTCCTTCAGCTCGTCCCCGGAAAGAATTTCATCGAGATAGAGGGCAGCGACGGGAGCGAGAAAAGCGTCGTCTCCAGGAAGGTCCTGAGGAAGGCGAAGGTCGTCATCGCGGAAGAGGCCAGCATTAATGAGAGGATCGTTACGGAGATCCTTGACAGGGAGAAGGAGCTTGCGAAAAGAGAGGAATCCCTGAAAGTGGACAAGGCAAGGGGCATCGATGTTTCAAGGGATGAAAAGAAGCTCGCGGAGGATAAGCAGGCGCTGGATATACGACGGGCCGTGCTGTACGACGACAGGAAAAGGCTGGATGAAAGGAAAGACAAGGTCGAGAACCTGGTGACGCTCGGAGTGATAGAAGTGTCGCCCGACAAGAGCTTTGAGATCGAGTCCCCGATGAGGAGGGGCGAGATGATCGAATGGCTTGTGAAGGCAGCGGGGATCCCTGTGAGCACGCCGGCAAGGACGGATTTTTCTGATGTTCCTGAGAACAGCAGGGTGGCCCCGTACGTCAAGGCGGCGCTTGACCGCGGCATGATAAAAATAACTTCCGATAAAAGGTTCAGGCCGGGCGATCCGGTCACAGAGGGAGAAGCGCAGGAAATGTTCAAGGCGTTCGGTGTGATACAATGATAAAGAGGACGGCGATATTCCTGGCGTTCGTGCTGTTCGCGTCCGGCGTTTTTGCTGAGGAGGCGAAAGAAAGGGTCGTCACGCGCGCAGAGGTCATCGAAAAGCTGTCGACAGCCGATTTCCTGAAGAGGAAGATCGGCGACCTGCTCAACTGGAGCGTCGGCTATGACATCACGAAGATCAACAGGACGAACCTTGCGCCCACTATAAGTTTCATAAAGGCGATGCCCGTCAAGGTCCCGCCGGACAACAGGACGGTGGTGCTCATCACGGCGAAGGTGAGCGATCCAAGGGGGCTAGACAACATACGCGGGGTCAGGGCCGACCTAAGCTCCATCAATAAGCTCCCGAATACTATGCTTGTCGATAACGGGCTCTGGGGCGATGAAAAGGCCAACGACAGCGTATATACGCTTCAAACAAACGTGCCCTTCGAGGTGACCGACGGCTCAAAGGACATACCTGTGGCCGTTGCCAACAAGGCGGGATGGGTGGCGCTCGGCAGAACGAACCTGGACGTCGAAACCAATCCAGTCGTGTCCGATCTGAGGGCCGATCCGGACACCGTGGCGGCGGACGGTAAGACGATCGTGACGCTCACCGCCAGGGTGGAGAATCCCGGAAGACAGGAGGACATAAGGGAGGTAAGGGTGGATTTAAGGAGCATAGACATGGGGGAAAATGTTAGAATGGTGGATGATGGCTCCGGCGGCGACAGGAAAGCGGGCGACATAGTGTTCACGGCTTCCGTCACAGTGAAGCCGGGAACGCTGCGCGGCGTCAAGAAGCTGCCGGTAAGAGCGATAAATACAAGCGGAGGGGAGGGTTCGGGTGAGATCACCCTGACCGTCCAATGAACAGGTAGATGCTTTCAACTTTAACGATAATAAGCATATTCTTCCAGATATTCACCACCGGGATATCTCTTTCCGGCGCTTACAGCTTTTATAAGAGGAACCTTGAGACAAAGAAGCGCGAAGACGTCTATTTAAGCCTTATTTTCCTTTCCTTCGCGGTCTTCACGGCGCTCACGATCGTGTCGCAGATGACATATTCACTGGGGCAGTCGCTGAACTTAAGGTTCATCATTTACAGAGCTATATCCGTCGACCTGGTCATCGGTTCCCTGTTCACGGCCTATTTCATCAAGGAGAAGTTCAACTTTAAAGAGAACCTGCTGGTGCAGGCGTACACGCTGGCCTGCATAGCCGAGGCCTACCTGATAATGATATCGCCGTTGAACCTTGTTGAGAACATAAGGGATGTGGCGCTTGAGCCCGGAGCACATTTCCTGAGCGCGGTGCCTGCAGAGATCTTCTGGGTCGCGGTGTGGCTCCTCCTGGGCGTGAGGCTTCTCTTTCAGGCACGGGTGGCAAAGACCGGCGGGGAGAGGAACGTCAATAACATCGCCGGCATCGCCGCGATACTGGTTGTCGCATCCTTCCTGTTCTCGTTCTTTTACTCAAAGAACGGCGAGGCTTACTGGCTTGCCGTATCATGGATCCTTTATCTCTGTTCTTCGCTCGGTTTCCTCTGGGGCAACATAATACGCCCGACCGATGAGATCGCGAAATTCCCGATATCGTACTTCAGGACGAGGATACTGTATAAGCTTGTCCTTCTTTTCATTTTACTGATCGTCATCCTGCTCGAGGCGACAACGCTTGCCACGATAAACCTCAATCAGATCTCGCTTAAAAAGGCCATCAATAACAATTACACGGGCATTGCGAGGAGCATTTCCGACCGCATCGCTTTCATGGCGGCATCCAGCAGCGGCGTCAATAAGGACGTGGTCAGGGACATCGTTGCCGTTGAAACTTCGGGAAAAAGGTTCGTTTATGTGGTGTCCCCGGGCGGAAAGCTTTATGTCGGCCCCGATCCCAAGGAGGAAGGAAGGGACCTGAGTGACCTTAAAGTAGTCAAGAATGTCATGTCCGGCCAGGCCGGCAGCGACGAGTACCTCAGCGATTTCTACGTGAGCGTTGCAGACAAGCTGGTGATAGGCGCCTACGCCCCGGTGAAGAAATTCGGCCTCGGCGTGATAGTGGAGGAGCCGAAGTGGGAGCTTTATTCCGAAATAAGGCTTGTTTCAACGAACACCCTGATATTCGTCATCGTCGGGATATTCCTCACGGTGTCGGTGGGCGTGCTTTTTGCCAAATCGATAGAGAGTTCCATAAACGAGGTCATCTCCGGCACGGAAGCCGTAAGGAAAGGCGACCTTTCATACAGGATAAAGATAAGTTCAATAGACGAGATAGGCCAGCTGGCGGATGCTTTCAACCAGATGACGAAAGAGCTCAAGCAGAGCCAGGACCACCTGCTCTCTTCCGAGAAGCTCGCGTCCCTCGGCACCATGGCGGCCGGCATGGCGCATGAGATCAAGAACCCCCTGGTCAGCCTGCGCACGTTCACGCAGCTTCTGCCGCAAAGGTTCGATGACAAGGAATTCAGGGATAAGTTCGCCACCGTCGTTCCGCAGGAGATAGACAAGATAAACAAGATAGCGGAATCGCTGCTCAGGTTCGGCCGCCCGCACAAGCCCGAACTTTCGGATGTGAATATCAACGAGATAATCGAGGAAATACTCGCTTTGTTCGACAACGAGGCGAGGAAGAACAACATCAGGGTCACCACAAAGCTCGCGGAGCTGCCAAAGATCACCGCGGACGCCGGCCAGCTCTCCCAGGCTTTCGTAAATGTGATCCTGAACGCGATCCAGGCAATGCCCGGCGGCGGCGAGCTCACGATTAAGACGGACGTCGGCGAGATCGTCAGGCTTAGCCCTTCGGCGAAGGCGGCCGAGGGCGAGGAAGAGGCAAAGCCGGTGCCGGTGGTATTTGTGGAGATAACGGATACGGGTAGCGGCATTCCGGATGAGAACCTGAAAAAGATCTTCGATCCGTTCTTCACGACCAAGGAGGTCGGCGGAACGGGGATGGGTCTGCCGATAACTTTAAGGATAATCGAGGAGCATCAGGGATCCATAAGGGTGAAAAGCCAGATAGGCAAGGGAACGACTTTCCTTATCACGCTGCCGCGGGCGCACGAGGTCAAGGCTTAAAAAACGATGATATTGAGGTACCCTGGCTGATTCGGGTCCGGTTTCCCGGTGACGAATTGAGCCCCATTCAGATAAACTTCTTTTGCATCTGCGGGATTGCTGATCTTGCAGGAATCAATATTGCCGGTGTTGAGACAAAGCTCATGCAATTCAAGACCATCCCTGTCCTTGCTTATCAAGTAATTAAAGAATGTAAATGAACTTTCCGAAGGTCCGTCTATTCCCGGCCGGGCAAATGAGCTTAATGATGGTCCTATTCCGCCGACTTCCATTTAGATCTCCCCTCTGAATATATTATCGCGGTATCTCGGCCAAAACTTGCATTGCCGCTCCTATTTCTGTTAGAATGAATCCGCTATGGCGATGTTCGAGAGGTTCACGGAAAAAGCGGTGCGCGTCATCATGGCGGCGCAGGAGGAAGCGAGGCGGCTCGGCGCGTCCCATGTGGGCACGGAACACCTTCTCCTTGGCATGCTTCGCGAGAACGAAGCGATGATCGTAAGGACGCTCGAGTACTTCCGCGTGGATCCCTTTGCCGTCAAGGAAAAGATAGAGGCAACGACGGGAAAAGGGGAGGAGCGGAGCGTCACCGAGATACCTTTCAGCAATCCCGTTAAAAAGACGATCGAATTCGCCTGGGAGGAGGCAAGACAGCTCGGCCACAGCTACGTGGGGGTGGAACACCTTTTCCTCGGGCTCATCAGGGAACCCAGCGGGATGGGCGCGAAGGTCCTTGCCGAGTTCGGGATAAACCCGCAGGCCGCCAAGAACAAAGTGATAGGCCTCCTTGGGGAAGAAGCGACGTTCCAGAAAAGAGGCCCGCAGCTCTCCGGAACACCCGTGCTGGATTCTTACGGACGCGACCTCACCTGGCTTGCCCGGGAGAAGAAGCTGGATCCCGTCGTCGGGCGCGCCAAGGAGATAGAGCGGGTCATCCAAATACTTTCCAGGAGGAAAAAGAACAATCCCGTTCTCACGGGCGATGCGGGGGTGGGCAAGACCGCGATAGTGGAAGGGCTCGCGCAGAGGATAGTTTCCGGCGATGTCCCGCCGCTGCTTCTGGACAAAAGGGTGGTTTCCCTGGATCTCGGCCTCATGATAGCCGGAACGAAGTACAGAGGCGAGTTCGAGGAACGCCTTAAAAAGGTGATGGAGGAAGTGAGGAAATCAGGGAAAGTCGTGCTGTTCATTGATGAAATACATACGATAATCGGCGCCGGGGCTGCCGAAGGCGCGATGGACGCCGCGAACATGCTCAAGCCGGCACTTGCGAGGGGTGAGCTCCAGTGCGTCGGGGCGACCACCATTGAGGAGTACAGGAAAAGGATAGAATCGGATGCGGCGCTTGAGCGGCGCTTTCAGTCCGTTTTCGTCGAGGAACCGACCATCGAACAGACGATAGAGATACTCAAGGGGCTCCGCTCGAGGTACGAGGATTTCCACAAGGTGAAGATAACGGACGAGGCCGTGCTCGCGGCTGCAAGGCTTTCCGCGCGCTACATCGCCGACAGGCATCTCCCGGACAAGGCCATCGACCTGATGGATGAGGCTTCATCGCGCGTTATGCTCCAGTCGATCGGGGCCACGCCTGAGCTCATCGAAATAACCAAGGAGCTGGAAAAGGTGAAGCACGAGAAGGACGTGGCGGCCCAGGAACAGGAGTTCGAGAAGGCTGCGAAGCTCCGCGACAAGGAAGAAGCGCTCAGGCTCCAGTACGAGGCGGCTTCCAAAAAAACGAAGACCATCACGAAGGAGAACTATCCGGAGGTGACCAGGGAGGTCATCGCCGGCCTTATCTCAAGCTGGACGGGCGTTCCCGTGGACCAGCTGACCGACGAGGAGACGGAGAGGCTACTGAAAATGGAGGAGACGCTCGGAAAGCGGGTTATAGGGCAGGAAGAGGCGATCAAGCTGATCGCCAAGTCCATCAGAAGGGCGAGAGCGGGCCTGAAGGACCCCAGGCGCCCCATCGGATCGTTCCTGTTCATGGGCCCTTCAGGGGTGGGCAAGACGGAACTGGCCAAGAGGCTCGCAGAGTTCATGTTCGGCGACGTTGACGCGGTGGTGCGCATAGACATGTCGGAATACCTCGAGTCCCACACCGTTTCAAGGCTCATCGGCTCGCCGCCCGGCTATGTGGGATTCGGCGAGGGCGGGCAGCTTGCGGAGCCCGTAAGAAGAAGGCCGCATTCGGTCGTACTGCTCGATGAGATCGAGAAGGCGCATCTCGATGTGACGAACATCCTTCTTCAGGTGCTTGATGACGGCCGCCTCACCGACGCGCAGGGCCATCACATAGACTTTAAGAACACCGTGATCATCATGACATCGAATGTCGGCGCAGAACTGATAAAAAAGGATTCGACCATGGGGTTCGTCAAGTCCGGCGAAGCCAAGGTCAATTACGAGAAGATGAAGGAAAAAGTTCTTGATGAGATGAAAAAGAAGTTCCGGCCCGAGTTCCTGAACAGGATCGACGAATCGGTCGTTTTCAAGCCCCTTTCAAAGGACGACCTCGGCAAAATAGTGGAGCTGATGATGTCGGACATCAATGACCGCCTGATAGAAAAGGGCCTTTCGATCTCCGTGACGAAAAAGGTGAGGGATCTACTTGTCGACAAGGGCTATGATCCCCATTTCGGCGCAAGGCCTCTGCGGCGCGTGATCGAGGACAACATAGAGGACGCGGTGTCGGAAGAGATATTGAGGGGCAAATTCAGCTACGGGACGAAGATCAAGGTCGACGTCAAGGAAGGAAAGCTTGAGTTCTGCGGAAAGTCGAGCGGGATCAAGTCAGGAGCTTCAGTATCTCTTCCCTTAAAAGTTTAAGCTCGGTCTCATAGTCGCTCCTCTGCGCCCTTGAACCCTTGTACTTGGCAAAGGATATCGGCTGCCCGAAGCTGACCTTAAGATCCACCCTGTTTATCAGCATCGTGTGCTTTGGCATGATCTTATTGCTGCCCGATATGGCTATCGGAACGACCGTCGCCCCGCTCTGGAACGCGGCCATAAGGCTCCCCCTCTTGAAAGGCCCCAGCTCCCCGGTCTTTGACCTGGTGCCTTCCGGGAAGATCAGTATGCATTCGCCTTTATCAAGGACATCCGCAACGCTTCCGATGGTCCTGTGAGCGCTTTTGCTCACTTCACGGTCTATCGGCACATATCCTGCGAAGCTCATGTACCAGCCGAAGAACGGTATCCTGAAGAGCTCGCTTTTTGCGACGAACCTGAAGTATCTGGGAAGGTACGCCAGGTGGATCAGGATATCGAATGCTCCCTGGTGGTTCGAGGCGAATATAAGGCCGCCTTCCCTCGGGATATTGTGAAGTCCCGAGAGGGTCACCTTTGACCCGTTCACAAACATGAGGAACTTCGCCCATGCCCGCGCCGAAAAATGGAACACCTTATGATGCTCCCTTGCGAATATCGCGAAAGGTATGGTCAATAGCGTGCCGACGATGAAAGTGATCACGGCCAATGCGTAGAAGATTACCGAATGAATGATGCGCATAACGTCATTTTATTCCACATAGACATTCTTTACAACCTCATCGAGGGTCGTAACGCTGCCGGCGACAAGCTGCCGGGCGTTCTCCATCATGGTCGTGTGTCCCCCTTCTCTGCATATCTCCGCTGCCGGAGCTTTTGTGTTTATCAGGTGTTTTACGCGGTCGCTGACCCTCATGAATTCGAACACGCCGGTCCTTCCCTTGAAGCCGGTATTATGGCAGTGGCCGCATCCACTGCCGCGGCACGTGGCGCACAGCTTTCTCACCAGCCTTTGTGACAGAACGCACTTCAGGGTGCTGGAGATCAGATAAGGCTCCACCCCCATGTCGATGAGCCTCACGACGGCGCTTGCGGCATCATTCGTGTGGAGGGTGGAGAGTACCAGGTGTCCCGTCATGGCGGCCTGAACGGCTACGCTCGCGGTCTCCCCGTCCCTTATTTCCCCGACCATTATCACGTCCGGGTCCTGCCTAAGGATGCTTCTCAAGCCTTTCGCGAAGGTGAGCCCGGTCTTATTATTGACCTGTATCTGGTTGATCGATGGTATCTGGTATTCGATGGGGTCCTCGATTGTTATGATGTTCATGATCTCTTTCTCAAGCTTTTCAATGGAGGAATACAGCGTGGTCGTCTTTCCGCACCCGGTCGGTCCGCAGACCAGTATCAATCCCTGAGGCTTTCCGATGATCTCGCTGTAGTGCTTAAGGTCGTCTTTTGCAAGCCCAAGGTCATCAAGTTCGAGGGTCATCTTTTTCCTGTCAAGAAGCCTTAAAACGGCCTTTTCGCCGTGAAAAACCGGCATGGTTGATACGCGCAGGTCGAATTCACGCCCGTTCGCTTTTGTAAAAGTGCGGCCGTCCTGCGGGAGCCGCTGCTCGGCAATGTCGAGCTCGGCCATTATCTTGATCCTCGAAATAAGCTGGGGAAGCATCGACCTGTGAATGAGTATGCCGTTCTGGAGGATCCCGTCCACGCGGTAGCGCACGCGGATGCTGCTTTCGCCGGGCTCGATGTGGATGTCGCTGGCGTCAAGCTTGACGGCCTTTTCAATAAGGTCATTGAGTAAAGTTACCGCTCCGCCGGGGATCTTCGCTTCCATCGGTCGGATTGGCAGCAATATTCATGCCGGAAAAATGAGTTCAAAAATGGTCAAAAATGCAGTGGAAATCGACAGGTGCAGTGATTTTCGACGACTACTTGAATTCCTTAAGAGCTTTCAGCGCCGCTTCCTTCATGACCTTCTCCGACGCTTCTTCCTCCGTGAACAGCGAGAATGCCAGCGCGCCCTGCCTGACGAGCATGCCGATGCCCGAAACCGGTTTTGCTCCTTTTGCCTTCGCCCACTTCAGGAGCTTTGTTTCCAGGGGATTGTAAACAAGGTCATAGACCACGGCCTTTGGTGATATCTCGTATGATTCATCTATCGGGCACCTGTCAGGCCTCGGGTGCATCCCTATGGGGGTGGTGTTGACGAGCAGGTCGCACTTCTCGATGCTCTTTTTCAGTTCCTTGCTCTTTACAGGGCAGGCATAGGGTGCGATATCAAAGTGCGAATTGATGTACTCGGACAGCCTTCCGGCCTTTTCATATACCACGTCGCTTATGACCATCGTCCTGACCTTTTCCTTGGCGAGCATTATCGTCACGGCTTTTGCCGCGCCCCCGGCGCCGAGCACGACGACGTTCCTGCCTTTGGGCGTGAAAGAAGCGTCCTCTTTCAGGGAATCGATGAATCCGGGACCGTCGGTATTGTACCCGATGAGATGCCCTTCCTGATTCAGTATGACGTTGACCGCCCCGATAAGCCTGGCTATTTTCGTCACTTCGTCAAGGTACGGAATGACGGCCTCCTTATGCGGGATCGTGACGTTCACTCCGACAATACCGAGCATCCTTATGCCCTCAAGCGCGTCCTCAAGGCTGTCAGGCTTTACCTGGATGGGGATATAACAATAGTTGATGCCCAGTTTTTGATACGCCGCGTTGTGCATCTGCGGGGAAACGCTGTGCTCAAGAGGATTCCCGATAATGCCCGCTATCTTTGTCGACCCGTTTATTTCGACCATGGGACAAGGAGTATACTTAATTATGGAGCAGAGGTCAACCTCACCCCAGACCCTTTGGTTTGATGAAGCTAATCTTTATTGCCCCTCTCCACATAGTGGAGAGGGGAATGAATTCGCCGAAGGCGAAGAAAGGAGTGAGGTGCGGATGCGAGACAAGGTGAGGAACAGAACCAGGCTAATTATTCGAAACTACGCAGATCTCCTTGATGAACTTGGGCAGGTCCTTTATCATCGCGTAACGCTGGGCGTCGCTCACGTTCGGGGCTCCCGTGAAAGGAAAGCAGGGATACAGCTTCATGATCTCCGCCTTGACAAGCAGTATGTTCTGCATGTACTTATTGATGACGGATTGATTGATCGCTTCCATCAATTTATTCTGATCCAGGTTGAACATCTTGTTCCTCCTCCTATATATTTATCGATAGATTTGTTGCAGGATTTCAGTTAAAATTTACCAGAACAGGTGAAAATTCATGCCTTCTATACATCAGGGCCTTTCGCAAGTCCCAAACATTGACAAGGAATTCGTTGGAACGGTCGCATTGAGGAACGAAAAGATCACCCTTCCTGACGGCTCAAAAGTGGCAATTGGCATCGACGGGGACCATTGGGTGATAGTCTATCAGAGCGCGCCGCACCAGCCGTTCGCGATGTACGAGTTCAATGCCTCAAAAAAGACCGTCCTTGTGGACAAAATACCGGGTAGTGCGCCCGACATCGAGAAAGTCAGGCAGATCGTGAACTATTTCTTCGCGAACACCGATGTCGATGACGTGGTGACGATAAATCCCGAGGAGGTCTCTGCATGATAGAGGTGAAGGGGATAGGGGGCAGCGGCCCAATAATGCCGGAAGACCTCGAAAGGGAGAGACTCAAGGAGATCAAGACCAGGCTCGGGAAAATAGCGTTCACCGCGCTGTTCGGCGAAAAAAGACGCGTGCAGAGCACCACCCCCGGCATAGCGAAGGCCGAGGGCGCGCTCAAGTGGATGGACGAGGTGTTGAACAGAAAGTGATGGAAAGACTTTTAAAGAGCAGGTACAGGATAGGGGAGAACCTTGGCGAAAGCCCGTTCTCCTTCACTTACAAAGGATACCTTGTCGGCACCGAGGTCCCGGTCGTTGTAAAGATATACAAGCGCGCCGCACTTAACAGCCCGCTCATCAATAAACTGAGGCCGAAGGTCACAAAGATGATCAGCCTCGACCATCCGAACATCGCCCGCGTCATCGACGGGGATTACGGCTGGCAGGGCTTCTATTTTGTCAGGGAGTTCGTTGAGGGAGAAAGCCTTGAAAACCTCCTCCTGAGGGAGATCCCCGAAAAGAACGCAGCAGTGGAGATCATCAAGCAGGTCCTCAGCTCCCTTGCAAAGGCGCATGAGAACGATCTCATCCACGGCTCGATAAGTCCAAGGAACATATTCGTATGCCAGGAAAAAGACGTGAGGGTGACCGATTTCATCCTTGAACCGGCGGTGAGGATAAATCCGTCGCTGCTGGCGCAGTCCACGGCTTTTGATCCCGCCTACATGTCGCCGGAGCAGATCAAAGGGGAAGAGGTGACCTGCGCGTCGGACGTTTATTCAACGGGTGTCGTCTTCTATCAGCTCCTGACGGGGAGGCTCCCTTTCGCGCACAAGGGCAGGCTTGATCTTGCTTTCAATCATCTGGCGGGGGAAGTGATACCGCCGTCGCACCTGGACAGGCAGATCCCCGACTACATCGATGATCTCGTGATGAAAATGCTCGAGAAAGAGCCGATGCAGAGAATATCGAGCGCAAAGGACGCCCTTGCTTCGCTTGAGAACAAGAGGCTTGTTTTCCGTCTTCCGAGCCAGGATTACCTGGATATCATATACGATGATTCCGAACCGATAATATACGAGGAAAGCTTCAGGACAAAGGCGAAACAGAAGAAAAAGAAGCAAAAAGGCAAAAGAAAGGTGAAACGCGCAACACTGCTGATATTGTTCGTCCTTATTGCCATTGCCTCGGGTCTCTGGTATGCTTTCGTTTCAAACCTTATAAGCGGGAGAGATTAGGATTGATCAAATTACTCACCCTGTATTTCAGCTTTGTGCTCCTTGTGCTGCTGATATCGGCGTACCTCGTGTACGTTCTGCACCTTCCGTCGCCCAGGTCCGTGGTCCTCACCATATTCCTTGTGATAATCTCCCCATTGCTGGTGGGGTACCTGCTGGTCTTCTATATCATCCCGTCGCCGGAAGTGGCCGTCCCCGACGTCACATGGCATTCATCCACGGAGGCTTTTTCCATCATCAGGAAGGCCGGTCTTAAGCCGCGGGTGAGCAACACCAACTTTGACATCGACGTGCCGGCTGGCAGGATCGTGGAGCAGCAGCCCAAAAAGGGTAAGAAGGTCAAAGCCGGCCGCATCGTCAACCTTACGATATCGACGGGGCAGAGAAGGATGCCCACGCCCAACCTTATAGGGCGTCCCTTCTCCCAGGTGGGGATGCTTCTTTCGGAGGCGGGGCTTAGGATAGGCGCTACGGTGGAGGTTGAACGGGAGGATTACCAGACGGGCATGATAGTGGACCAGGTGCCGTCCCCGGAATCCCAGATAGACGCCGGATCCCGCGTTGACATCTTCATTTCAAAGAACCCGAAGTTCGGACTGGTCAAGATGCCCTACCTTGTGGGGAAGGACCTTAAAAAAGCGCAGGAGATCCTTATGGATTCACATCTTAATCTTACCCGCATAGAATACCAGGCGACGGACATAGTGGCTCCCGGCATCGTCATGAGGCAGGAGCCCGCGTGGGAAGAGGAAGTGTCGGTCGGCACATCGGTCAAGCTCACTGTCAGCAGGGAGCCGGCCACGCAGGAGGGGATGTGACATGAAGATAAAGATCGCTCCGTCCGTCCTGTCCGCTGATTTCTCGAGGCTCGGCGAGGAAGTGAAGGCCGTGGAAAAGGCCGGCGCGGACATGATACACGTTGACGTGATGGACGGTCATTTCGTCCCGAACATAACCATCGGGCCCCTTGTCGTGAAGGCGCTGAGAAAGGCGACCAGGCTTCCCCTCGATGTCCATCTGATGATAGAGCAGCCGGACAGGTTTATCGGAGCTTTCGCGAAAGCCGGGGCGGACATCATCTCGATACAGGCGGAAGCGTCGAAGGACCTCTCAAGGGATATTGAGCTGATAAACAAAGCCGGCGCGAAGCCTGCGGTGGTCGTGAATCCCCGTACGGGTTTGAAACCGATCGAGGGAGTCCTTGATAAGGTAGTAATGGTCCTCATCATGTCCGTTAACCCCGGCTTTGAGGCACAGAAGTTCATGCCGGAGGTCCTGCCGAAGATCCGGGAATTGAAAAAGATGATCGATGGCCGAAAATTGACGGTAGATATCGAAGTCGACGGCGGCATCAATCTTGATACCGCAAAACTTGCGGTTGGAGCGGGCGCGAACGTTCTTGTCGCAGGTTCCGCGATATATTACTCAAAGGACTACGGGGCCGTCATCAGGGGCTTAAGAAGTTAAGGCTTATGAGCCTTGTAAAAGACGAGATCTACATGCGCGAGGCGATACGCCTTGCCACATCAAAGCTGGGATTGACGACGCCGGACCCTCTTGTCGGGGCCGTCGTGGTGAAGGACGGACGCATCGTAGGAAGAGGATTTCACGCTGAGCAATCCACACCACATGCAGAAGCCATGGCGATCGAACTCGCCGGAAAAAGTGCAAAAGGCGCGACACTTTACCTGAACCTGGAGCCATGCTGCCACTACGGCTACAACCCTCCCTGCACGCAGGCGATAATCAGGTCCGGCGTCAGGAAGGTCGTTGCCTCAATGAAGGACCCCAATCCCCTGGTGTCGGGTAAAGGGTTCAAGGAGCTTTTGGACGCCGGCATCGAAGTGGATATTGGCATACTTGCAGACGAGGCTAGGAAACTGAACGAACCTTTCATAAAGCACATAAGGACGGGACTTCCCTTTGTGATCCTCAAGAGCGCGATGAGCATGGACGGGAAGATCGCCACGCGGACATCCGAAAGCAAATACATTTCCGGAAAAGCGTCAAGACAGCTTGTCCACCTTACCCGCCTTCACATGGACGCGGTCCTCACCACCGTCAGGACCGTGAAGATCGACGATCCGCTGCTTACGGTGAGGGATATAGGGGGCGAAAG
Organism: uncultured bacterium; assembly: GCA_964611075.1. Lineage (GTDB taxonomy): Bacteria > Margulisbacteria > WOR-1 > CAVSGV01 > CAVSGV01 > CAZSXD01. Next base: position 1,405 of record CAZSXD010000002.1, on the reverse strand, counting down.
GATAATGAAAAGGAACCCCAAGAAGATCGTTCTTGATCCGATGGCGGAAATTCCTTTAAGCTCGAACGTCCTTAAGAACGAGCCGGAAAAAACGCTGGTGGTGATATCAGGGGCGGCGCCGGCCTCAAGAGTTGAGAAGATCAGGCGGAAGGGCGCGGTCATACTTCAGGCTGAGACAAGGAGCGGCAATATCGATCTCAGGAAGCTCATGGTCGAGCTTGGCGAGGACAATATAATGGGGATAATGATCGAAGCCGGCGGGAACTTTGCTGATGCGGCTCTCGGGGCGGGCATCGTCGATAAAGTGATGTATTTCATCGCTCCCCGGATAATCGGAGGCCGTGATGCGCCTACACCGGTCGAGGGAAAAGGCATTGCCGGATTAAGGGACGCGCTCCAGGTCTGGGATGCGACCTTTACGAGGTGCGGCGGAGACATTTTGATCGAAGGTTACGTGAATGGCCGACACAAATAAGCTAATAGAAGAAGCACTGAAAAGGAAAAGCTGGCGGCTCAAGGACAACAGCAATACGCAGATGAGCCCCTCCCTCATCGACCTGTACCTGGCATCTCAGGCGGTGGAGGAGTATGCCCTGAAGAACCTGTACAGCAGGGATGTCGTCACGGCCCACAAGGACGGCATGATCTATGTCCATACGCTGCACGGCGCGTTCAAGCCGTACTGCAACGGTATAGACACGAGAGTTGTCCTGCTGGACGGCCTCCGTTTCCCTCACTGCAATTCAGCTCCCGCGAAACATTTCTCGTCAGCCGTTTTCCAGACGATGGCCTTCATGTTCTACTCTCAGCTTTTCTTTTCCGGCGCTCAGGCAATGGACTACTACAACTGGTTCATGGCCCCTTACCTTAAGTTCGACAAGCTGGATTATGAAGAGATCAAGCAGGTCATACAGGGATTCGTTTTTCAGCTCAACCAGAGCAACCGCACGGGCGCCCAGTCATCCTTCACGAACATCGGACTGCGGATAAACTGCCCGAGCTATCTGGAGAACGAGAAGGCGGCATATGCGGGCAGAAGACTGGATGCGACCTATAAGGAGTTCAAGGAGGAAGCCCGCCTGATATACAGGGCTTTCATGGAAGTGATGGCCGAGGGTGACGGGAGCGGTGCCCCGTTCACTTTCCCCCTGATCACGACCGCGATAACGCGCGACCTTGACTGGGATGACCCGCTGATCGATGCGACCGTGGACGCATCGATAAGGACAGGCTCTCCATATTTCTTCAACCTGACCACGGATTACCTTAATGAGAAATATGTTACGGCGATGTGCTGCAGACTGCTTGTGGAGCATTCGGGAGGGGTGTGGATGGCCGGGGGTGTGGGATCCGGCTCCAATAAGGTCGTTACGGTCAACCTTCCCCATGTCGCTTTGATATCGAG
>CAZSXD010000001.1:5847-21152 GCA_964611075.1 uncultured bacterium | reverse complement strand
GAGAACGTCATAAACGCGTCGATCGACCAGGGGATCGAAAGGGTAATAGCGCTCTCCACCGACAAGGCCGCCAATCCCATCAGCCTGTACGGCGCCACAAAACTCTGCTCGGATAAGCTTTTTGTCCGCGCCAACACATATACCGGGAGAGGGAAAACCAGGTTCGCCTGCGTGCGGTACGGCAACGTCATGGGCAGCCGGGGCAGCGTGATCCCGATATTCGTTGAACAGATGAAGGCCGGCAACACTCTCACGATAACCGACGAGAGGATGACCCGGTTCTGGATCACGCTCCAGCAGGGTGTCGATTTCGTCATCAAGTCCCTCGGGATCATGAAGGGCGGGGAGATATTCGTTCCGAAGATCCCCAGCATGAAGGTTGCCGATCTCGCGCGCGCTATGGCGCCGGGAAGCAAGTTCAAGGTCATCGGCATACGGCCCGGCGAAAAGCTCCATGAAGCGATGATACTTGAGGACGACGCGAGAACAACAAGGGAATACGATGACATGTTCATCATAGACAACCTCGGAACGCATAAGGGAGGCAAGACTCTTCCTGAGGGCTTCAAATACACAAGCGACAACAACAAGGTCTGGCTTTCGGCAAAAGAACTGATGGCCATACTGAAAAAAGAAAAGCTGGATGCATAAGAAGTTCATTCCATAAGATGAAGTTCGATATTTTTTCAAAGCTGCTGAACAGGCCCTCAAATGAGGATGTCCGGGTGTTCCAGGGGAAGCCCTTCAGGATATTCGACCGCTTCGTCACCGCAAAAGGAGAGAATATCCCCCTCCTCTCGGGGTTCAGGGAATATCTTAAGCCCGACTGGAAAGGCATGCTGGCCGTCCATGATTTTGAGCCTTCCAACCTGCGGCCCGATTCAATGAGGGCGAAGATCGAAGCAAACAGGAAAAAGGTCGCGACCGTGGATAAATTCCTTAAGGCTCACGGATACTCCCTTGAAGGCGCTTCCATTCTTGAGGTGGGGTGCTTCATGGGGGCGACCACGTTCGCGCTCTCGGAGCTCCATCCAAGCAGGATAGTGGGCTCGGACCTGTCAAAATATTACATCAACCAGTCGGTCGGCAAATCCGTTTCGGATGAGAACATCAAAAAAGCCTTCGGGAAGCTCACGAGTGACAGGAACGCGCTCAAGGAACACATCAGGGAGAACGGCCTGATTGACCTGTGCGGGGATATAAGTTTCGTTGAGGATGACATAACCGCCTCGAACCTTCCCTCCGGAAGTTTCGACCTGGTCTGCGGTTTTGAGGTGATGGAGCACGTGAAGGACCCTTACAGCTCCCTGAGCGAAATGAAAAGACTCGTCAGGGACGGCGGCCTGATATTCCAGGAATATAATCCGTTCTACTGCCTGGAAGGCGGGCACAGCCTGTGCACCCTGGATTTCCCCTGGGGGCATGCAAGGCTTACCGGCGAAGATTTCACGCGGTACACTCGTAAGTACAGGCCGGATGAAGCCTCCGTGGACCAGAGCTTCTATTTTAACAACCTTAACAGAATGACGCTTAAGGACCTGGAAGAGATGGCCGGCAAGCTGGGGCTGAAGGTCATAGAAATGATAAAGTGGAGCAACAACAAGCTTATCCCCGAGGTCCTGAACGACCCTGCCATTCTCTCGCAGTGCAGGCTGACGAACAGGACCGTCTCCATCAATGACCTGATCTCTGATAAAATATGGCTGCTTTTGCAGAAAGGCTAGGAGGATCCGCTAATGGCTGAGCTTGCTTTAGGCTCCGCACAATTCGGCCTCGATTACGGCATCAACAACAAAAGAGGCCGCATCCCCGGAAATGAGGTGTTCGATATCCTGGACTTCGCCGCAAAGAACGGCATCTCGACCATTGACACTGCGGACTGCTACGGCGAGAGCGAAAAGGTCATCGGCGATTATCTCGGCTCGCATAAGGGCGGCTTTAAGGTCGTTTCCAAGTACAGTTCGGATGACTTTAAAAGCGTGAAAGAAAAGGTCCTGTCATCGCTCTCAAAGCTCCGCTCAGAGAGGCTTTACGGCTATCTCCTGCACAGCTTCGGCGATTATGCCGAGAACAAAAAAATATGGCATGACATGGAAGAGGTCAGGTCCGGAGGTCTGGCTGGGAAAACAGGCTTCTCGCTCTACTATCCGGAGGAGCTTGAAACGATCCTCGCGGACGGACTGAAGTTCGATCTTGTCCAGGTGCCCTACAGCGTTCTCGACCAGAGATTCGACAAATATTTCCGGAGGCTGAAGGACATGGGAGTGGAGATCCACGCGAGGAGCGCCTTCCTCCAGGGGCTGCTGCTGAGGTTACCTTCCCAGCTTTCCGGAAAATTCGCGGATATAAGGGGCAAGATAGAAGCGTTGAACGGCCTTGCAAAGGGGAAAGGCCTTGCGGTGTCGACCGCCTGCCTGTGCTTCGCCCTGCTGAACGGCAAGATCGACAAGGTGATCGTCGGCGTGGACGGCCTGGATAACTTGAGAGAGAACGTTGCCTCGCTTGAACACAGGGAAAAGGTGCTTGAAATTATGGATGAATTAAAAAGATTAAAAGAATATAATGAAGATGTGATAATCCCCATGAACTGGAGTGATAGATCATGAAAGAAGGTAAAGGTTTCTCGTTGAAAGGCAGGGTTGCTGTGGTGACGGGCGGCTACGGCCATCTCGGAAGCGGCATGGCATCGGGTCTTGCCGAAGCGGGCGCCACGGTGATAGTCGCCGGCAAAGACCTTCAAAAGTTCAGGAAAGCCTTCAGGGAACGCGGCGGGATCATGTTCAAAAAGATCGATATTTCCTCGACCGCCTCGATAAAAAAGGCTTTCCGGAACATCTCCAGGAAATACGGCTCCATTGACATCCTGGTCAACAACGCCATCTACAGGAAAGGGACCTCCCCTGAGAAAATGACGGATGAGGAATGGAAGCGCGGGATCGACGGGGTGCTGGGGAGCGTTTTCAGGTGCATACGGGAGGTCATTCCCTACATGAAAAAGCGCGGGGGCAGCATCATAAATATATCATCCATGTACGGCGTCGTTTCGCCCGACTTCCGGCTGTACAAGGACCATCCCGCATTTTTCAGCCCGCCTGATTACAGCGCCGCAAAAGCAGGCGTCATTCAGCTCACGAAATATTACGCGGTTTATCTATCGAAATACGGGATACGGGTCAACTGCATCTCCCCGGGCCCTTTCCCTTCCAGGGAAGTCCAGAAACAGGGCAAGTTCATCGGCAAGCTGAAAGGAAAGGTCCCTCTAGCCAGGATCGGCCGTCCCGAAGACCTGGCAGGCCCCGTTGTTTTCCTTGCATCCGGCGCATCTTCATACGTGACAGGGCACAATCTGGTCGTTGACGGCGGCTGGACGGCATGGTGAAGGTAGCGGCGATAATCCAGGCAAGGATGACCTCGACAAGGCTGCCCGGAAAGGTCCTGCTGCCCCTGCCCTACGGCTCTTCAACATCCGTACTTGAAAATGTCGTCAAGAGGATCAAAAAAGCGCGGAACATCGACGAGGTGATCATCGCCACGACCACGAATGCATCGGACAACAGGATAGTCAGGGCCGCCAGGGCTCTGAAGGTGAAATGCTTCCGGGGAAGCCGGAACAACGTTCTTTCAAGGTTCTATCACGCCGCGAAAGAGAATTCTGTCGATGTCATAGTCAGGCTCACGGCCGACAATCCCTGTGTTGACGCAGGACTTGTGGACAGGGCAGTGAGATATCATGTCAGGCGGGGCAACGACTACACGTCGACAGGCGGGTATCCCGTCGGGTTGAATGTGGAGGTCTTCTCGTTCAAGGCGCTTGAAAAAGCGGAAAGGAACGCAAAGAAGGATTTCGAAAAAGAGCATGTAACTCCATACTTCTATGGGCGCGGCCGAGCCAGGTTCAGGATCGGGAAACTTTTGCGGGGCGCCGCTCCCCCTCCAGTAAGGACGACCCTTGATACGGAAGCTGATTACGCTTTCATGTGCCTTCTCTTTGACATGCTGCACCGCAAGAACCCTTTGTTCTCAACGAAAGAGATACTGGCCCTTTACAGGAAAAAACCGTGGATAGCGCTCGTCAACGGGCATGTAGTGCAGAAGAAAGTCCCCCGAGGATCTTAGCAAGGATGCTCAAGATCTCCAAAAATATCGAAAGGATCGTCGCCAACCCGGTATTCATATCGGCGATGTTCGCCTTGATGCTCCTGATAAGGCTGGTCAACCTTCATGCCGATCCCTCCCCCGTAAAGTTCCAGTCGGAGATCGTGGATGAGGGCTTCTGGATACACAACGCGAGGGCTATGGCGGTGTTCGGCAGCTGGCATCCCGACGACCTGGTGCAGGCGTTCGTCGGCGCTCCGCTCTTCACTTATCTGATGTTCCTCAGCTTCAAGCTCTTCGGCGTTGGTTTCTTCTCCGCAAGGCTTGTGTCCGCAATAGCAGGCTGGCTTACGCTCCTGGCTGTCTACTTCATGCTTAAAAAGGAGTTCCCTGTCGCTGTTGCGGCCGGATGCGCCGTTCTCCTGGGTTTCATGATCGAGTTCCTGACGTACAACCGTGTCGCATTCCCCGAAACGCTCCAGACGTTCTTTGTGACCATGGTCTTTTTATTCTGGGCGTACTCGGACAAAAGGCCGTGGCTTGGCCTCCTATCAGGCGCCTGCCTCATTCTGGCCTTCATGTCAAAGATCAGCGCCTATTGCGTGTTCCCTTCCATGATCGTGCTTTGGGCAGTGCTGTGGTATGCGGGGAGGTTTGATCTCCGGACGGCCGCATATTTCTGCCTGGGTTTCGCCGCATCTGCCACATCCTGGTTCTTCTTTTTCTTCATCCCGAACTCCGCTTATTACGCGGCATTCTTCAGCACACACGGCCGGTACATAATGGAAGGCGGCGGCTTCGGCCCTCGCCTGGTACATGCCGTTACGTTCTTTTACAATTATATTTTCACCACACCTTCGGTCCTCCTGATGATAGTGCTACTCCTTGCGTATTCGATCGACCTCGTCAGGAAGCTGAACGGCTCGCCAAAAAATCATTTGCGCAGGATGTCCATGGCCGAATTGATGTGCTTATCATGGATCGGGGGGACCAGCATTATCTATGCTATGACCGCCGATACAAGCCATAGAAGGTTGATAATGCTGATGGTTCCGATAGCGATCCTGGCAACCGTGGCGCTTTTCCGCTCGCGGCAAATATCCAAAAGCATGTCGTCCGGCCCCATCCCCGCGACGGCGGCAGCCGCGATGTCGATGTTTGCCCTGTATCTTTTCCTCACCTGCACCGGAAGCTTCTTCACTCTCTCTGTCCTCCTTTTGCTTCTCTTCGTTTATCTCGCGGTGAAGGAACGCGCCGCTCGGATATCCATGATCGCTTTCGCCTGGAGCACGCTGATATTCCTCCCGTTCGCCGCGGGCAGCGCCGACGGCCTCTCGGACACGCTTTTGGGCCTTAAGGGCCCGGCTTACCCTGCCGCCTTTCTTGCGATAGCAGCCATATTGCTTTCCTTCCTCTTCAGGTTCTTCATCAAAAAGGACAGCAGGACCGTGTTCGCGCAGGTCATCATCCTTCTTATCGCATGGAACCTGGTAATGGACGGCGCTTACCTCCTGCGGCCGACCTTCACCCTGTTCAACGCATCAAGGTACATAGGATCGATAACAAAACAAGGTGACATTTTTGCGGGAGGATATTCACACCTTCTCTCTCTTGAGAACGGGATCCTGCCGCTCTGGTGGAGTCCCGACAGCCGTTACCAGAGCGATCTGAACAGGGAGAACATATACCTGATGTACCCAAGATACCTGATGTTCACCGACAGGACGTTTCTTGAGCCTCAAAAAGCGAACTCACTCAACAGCATCAGGCTTTTCAATAATGAGCCCGTCGTCATCAAGAGGCTCAACCTTCTGCCCTATCTCTTCGGCGGCGGCTACTACAGGGTTTTCAATCTGATAGAATTGAGGCGCATCGGCCATGAAAAACAGTAAACCGCTCTTTCTTTTCATAGTGCTCTTCATTCTTTACCTGATGCCGATCCTTGTCTTCGGGGAAAATTCCTATGTGCCCATACACGACACCCTTGATTCAGAGGTCCCCTGGAGGGTAGTCCTCGCACATAGCGGCAAAGGCCTTGACTTCAGTTCGGACGCTGTAATTGAACAGGTGATGAACGGCATTCCCAGGGCCTGTTTCCCGAGCGGCCTGAACGCAACGGTCTGGCTTTATTTCATTTTCGCGCCTTTCATGGCGTATCTCATCAATTATCTTATTGTTCACACCGTCGCGTTCATAGGGATGTATCTGCTCCTGAAGCACCACCTGCTTAAAGAGACGGATGACGGATGGGTGATCCCCGCCGTCTCCTTCTGTTTCGCGATACTCCCCTTCTCCGCGTTCTACGGGCTCTCGATCGCCGGACAGCCTCTCCTCCTTTTCTCGTTCCTGAACCTGCTCAGGAAAAGGGCCGGGGCTTACGATGTCATCCTCTTCCTGCTTTTCCCGTTCTATTATTCATTCCCACATGTGGGGCCATTCATCATCTGCGCCCTGCTGCTGATCTTCGTTCACTCCTGGTATTCGGAGAAAAAACCTAACGTTAAAGCTCTGCTCTGCATCGTGATGTTCACGCTTGTCTCCCTTTTCGTCGAGAACGGCCTCATAAGGCTCATGCTGTCCGCGGATTTCACCTCCCAGCGCGCAGCGTGGGGCGGCAGCGGTCTGGGGTTCACCGGTGCCGTCGCGGAATCCGTCAGCATGTTCTTTGACGGCAATCCCGCGGCCGCGGCAAGCTTTCATCAGACATACATCATGATCGCCGCTGTCATCGCGGTCACGGCGGGATTTTTCCTCAGGACGGACATCAGGCGTCTGCTGATCCTGATCGGCATATGCTTCTTGATCTCGCTCTGGTACGGATTCTCGGGCTGGGACGCCCTGAACACGTTAAGGGATAACATTCCGATACTGCGCAGCTTCCAATGGAACAGGTTCTACTGGCTCGCACCCGCTGCCTGGTACCTGATATTCGCTCTTTCGCTCTCCGCCGTCAGGAGGATGAGGTACGGGAACATCGCGGCGGTCCTTCTTGTGGCCCTGCAGATCAATACGCTCGTGATAAACTCCGACGCCCAGTCGCAGCTTGAGCAGTCGTTCAGGGCCGTGCGGGGCGAGAGCGTAAGCCTTATTACGTACAAAAGGTTCTTTTCCGAGAGGCTGTTCTCCAGAATATCAAGATATATCGGAAAGCCCCAGAGGTCATACCGTATTGTCAGCATCGGGCTTCATCCCGCGGTGGCGCAATACAACGGCTTCTACACGCTGGACAGCTATCAGAACGTCTATCCGCTGGTGTACAAGGTGATGTTCCGCAGGATAATAGCGAAAGAGCTTGATAAATCCAGAAGATGGAAGGAATATTTCGACGGGTGGGGGGACAGGTGCTATGTGTTCAGCGCGGAATTGAAAAGTATGTACGTAAGGAAGAAAAGCGGGATCAAGATAAGGAACCTTCAGCTCAATACCGGGGCCCTGAGAGAAATGGGCGGCGGATATGTGCTCTCCGCAGCGGAGATATTGAACCATGAACAGAATCAACTTTCATATCTCGGGAAATTCGAGGACGCCGGCTCCCCGTGGGAGATATATCTGTACAGGGTGAAATGAAATGAGAAAATTCGGGCTTAAGCTCTGGTCGAACAACTCAACATATTGCCGCGAGGCCGCAAAGCTTTACGAAGAGAACGCGTTCAATTATATCGAGCTTTATGCGGTCCCGGATTCATATGACATGACCATAAAAGAATGGAAAGCGTTTAAAGCCCCCTTCCTGATACATGCGCCGCACTCCGTTGGCCATGACGTGAACCTTGCAATACCCGAGAAAAAAGAAAAGAACATGGTCCTTTTGAAGGATACTTTCAGATTTGCCGACGAGTTGGGCGCAAAATACATAATCTTCCATGCCGGCACATCGGGGAAGATCGAGGAGACCGCAATACAATTGAAGCCTGTGGCCGACAAAAGGACCCTGATAGAGAACAAGCCTTACCTTGCGATGGACGGAAAGAACATTTGCACGGGCAATTCGCCGGAAGAGATAAACTACATCATGGAAAAGGATGGCATCGGCTTCTGCCTGGACATAGGGCACGCCATATGTTCGGCAAATTCCCACAAGGTCGACCCGATCGAATACCTGAAGCGTTTTCTTGCGCTCAAGCCCGTAATGTTCCACCTCACTGACGGCGCATATAAGAGCGAAATAGACAGCCATGAACACTTTGGCGGCGGGGATTATCCCATGAAAAAGCTTCTCTCGCTTTTGCCCGATGACTGTTCGATCACGATCGAGGCCGTCAAGAAGTCCGACCGCGGCCTCTCGGAGTTCGCGAAAGACGTAGAATACCTGAAGGCCCTCTCATGAAAATACTTGTTACCGGCGCGAACGGCATGCTCGGGAAGGACATCGTTGATATCCTGTCCGAAGACAGGTCATTGACCGTATTCCCGCTCGACATATCCGCATCAAATAAGCCGAACAGTCTGATGGCCGACATTACCGACCGCAAAATGCTTTCAGGCGCTCTTTCGAAAGCGGACCCTGAAGTGATCATCCATTGCGCCGCGATAACGAACGTCGACACCTGCGAAAAGAACAGGGAACTGGTCCAGAAACTCAATGTGGACGCGACCAGGGACATTGCATCCTTCAAGCCCGGCTCCACCAGGCTGATATACATATCCACTGATTCGGTCTTTGACGGCAAACGCGGCAATTACTCCGAGGATGACACGCCTAATCCCCGCAATTGCTACGCCAAGAGCAAACTGGAGGGGGAAAAGGCCGCCCTGTCGGAGAACAGGAACACCCTGGTGCTGAGGACGAACATCTACGGTTTCCATAAACCTGCCGGAAGTTCCCTTGCCGAATGGGCTATAGGGGAACTTTCAAAAGGGAACAAGCTGAACGGCTTCCATGACGTGTATTTCAATCCCTTATATACGAAGCAGCTTGCAAGTACAATAAAAAGGCTTATCGCGGTCAAAGACATCCGCGGCATCCTCAATGTCGCAGCGGGTGAAAATATAAGCAAGTATGATTTCCTTCTGAAGATAGCGGGCGCATTCGGGTATCCAAGGGACCAGGTCCGGAAGACCTCGATCGACGCATCGGGGCTGGGCGCGGAGCGCCCCAAGAACACCACTCTTAATATCAGCAGGCTGAAACAGCTGTTGAACGAATCCCCCTCAATAGACGACGGGATAGCGGAACTGAGGAATGATGCCAGGCTTCCTGTAAGCGCGATAGTGTGCACTTACAACGAAGAGAGAAGGATACGGAAATGCATCGAATCATTGCTCGCCAACAACGTGAACGAGATAATTTGCGTTGACGGCGACTCAACGGATAAAACCGCGGAGATCGCGCGGAAAATGGGTGTGAAGGTGATCTCGGACAAAAAGCAGGGACTGGTCGTCGCGTCCCAGATGGGGGCCGAAGCCGCGTCCTCGGAATACATCTTCTTTGTGGGCCCGGACAACGTCATTCCCGCCGGGATCGTCGCCTCTCTCATCGGGGAAATGGGCCGACTGGGATATGCCGGGATATCGCCCCTCACCAATTACGTGGCCGAGAACAATAATTATGTTTCCAGGGCCCTGGCCCTTTACAGGAAATACAAATTCAGGCCCGGCACTTCCACCGTTGTGGGCACTCCGAGCATGTACAAACGGACCGTATTCCTGAAATACGGCTTTGATACCCGTCAAAAATGGAATACCGACAGCAACCTTTCGGAAAGGATGATGAAGGACGGCTTGAAGCTTGGCAGGGTCGCTCTTTATGTTTACGAAGGCGGATACGACAACCTGCAAAGCATCTATAAAAGATGGACCATGTACGGAATGAGCAACTGTGAATACTACAGGAGATTTTCAAAGGATTGGGGATTTAGGCGCAAGATCCGATCCTTCTCGCATCCGTTCAGGACCTAGTTCGTCCATTTCATGGCCGCCAGAGAGATCCCTCTGCTCGACAAGGTCAAACTCCTGCCGTTCTTGATACTGATAATATTGTTCAGGTACATCGGGTGGATCGGCATGAGCTTTAAGCGCACGGATTAATTTTGTATAATGTCAACAAGGCAATGAAAAGGACCATAAAAATAGGGAACAGATCGATCGGCGAAGGGCATCCCCTTTACTTCATCGCGGACATCGCCGCGAACCACGACGGGGTGCTGGGAAGAGCGCTCAAGCTGATAGAACTCGCCAAGGAAGCGGGCGCGGATGCCGCGAAATTCCAGAACTTCCAGGCCGCCAAGATAGTGAGCAAAAAAGGCTTTGAATCGATGGCTAGGGAAAGGTCATCGCATCAGGCCGCATGGAAAAAACCGGTGTTCGAGGTGTACAGGGACGCGAGCATCCCGTTCAGCTGGACGGCCTCCCTAAAAAAGAAATGCGACCAGGTCGGGATCGAATACTTCACCAGCCCTTATGACTTCGAGTCGGTGGACCAGGTGGATCCCTATGTCAATGTGTATAAAATAGGTTCCGGCGACATCACCTGGCCCGAGATGATCGAATACATAGCGAAAAAAGGGAAACCTGTGATGATAGCGGCGGGGGCCTCCACCATGGCGGACGTAAGCCGGGCGATGAAGACGCTGAAAAAGATCACAAAAGACATCGTCCTGATGCAGTGCAACACGAATTACACCGCAAGCCTCGAGAACTTCAAGTACATAAACCTGAACGTTCTTGCGGCCTTCAGGAAGAAATTCCCGGATGTCGTCCTGGGGCTCTCGGATCACACTCCCGGCCACGCAACGGTGCTCGGGGCAATAACACTCGGCGCAACGGTATTTGAGAAGCACTTCACGGATGACAACAACAGGACAGGTCCGGACCACAAATTCGCCATGAATCCCACTTCCTTCCGGGATATGATCGAAAGAGCGAACGAGCTGCGCCTGGCTCTCGGCAACGGGGTGAAGAAGGTCGAGGAAAATGAAAGGGACACGGTCGTTGTCCAGCGAAGGGCGCTGCGTTACGCAAAAGACCTGGCGAAAGGGCACAGGCTTGTGCGCGGCGATCTTTCCCCTCTCCGCCCCTGCCCGGATAATGGCATCCCTCCTTACAAGATCCAAAACGTCGTGGGAAAAACACTGAAAAAAGATGTCAGATCCGACGACCTTGTGACAACGGGAGACTTCAAAGGGTAATGTTCGAAACAATCCCCCTTATTAATAAACGCCGCGAGGCCTTCAAGAACCCGAGGATATTCCTGACGAACCGCGGCGCGGTCATGGACAAGGTGGCGCCTTATTTTTTTACCACTTCGCTAAAGAAAGCTGGTGTTGCGGTACTTTTTCAGGACGTGGTCGGCAACGGCCTCAAATACGCGAACGAAGCAAAGAGCCAGGGCATCCCAATTGTGGTCGTCCAGCACGGCAAGGGAGCGTCCTGCGATTATCTGCCCCCGCTGAACTATAAGCTGCTCACTGATAAACTGTGCGTCTGGGGTAAAAGGGACCGTGACGCCCTTATAGACGGCGGCATTCCCGCCGAAAAGATCGTTCTTTCGGGCTGCCCGCTATTTGACGGGGAAAGCAGCAAGAGGGATGAGCACAAAGGAATAAATGTCCTTTTTGCCCCGGGCCATATCAGGGAATCGGCGAAAAATATCGCGGTGATGGAGACGCTGATGCAGATCAAGGGAATAAATGTCTACGCCAAGCTTTTATCGACACACAACAGGAAACAATACGGCCGGAACGTGATCGTATCGAACAGCTTTGACAGCGATCACATGAAAAAGTGCTTCAACGCGGTCCGGAACGCCGATGTTCTTATCACGAACACATCAGGCACCATCGAGACAATCGCCCTGTTCTTTGATATCCCGATAATCTTCATTGATAACCTTGATATCGGCGTCGCTCACCATGAGGTCCACACCAGAAGCGTGGCTAATTTCCGCGGCGCACATTATATCAAGCGTGAAAGCGAGCTTCCAGAAGCCGTTGAAAAGGCGGTCAAAGATCCATCCCTTTTAAAAAATGAGCGCAGGCAGGAGCTGATCGAGACTGCCGGCGCGGGACTCCCCTATTCTCCCGTCGAGAAGATCGTCGGCACGATAAAAAGCATGGCAAAATGAAAAGGATATTATTCATAACGAACGGCCACGGAGAAGACGCGGTGGCAGCGCAGGTGATCAGGCACCTTGACAAAAAAGGGCTGAAGATCGACGTGCTTCCCGTCGTCGGAAGCGGCAATGTGTTCAGCGGCTCAAAGGCCCGCGTTATAGGCCCCAGGAACATCCTTCCCAGCGGAGGATTCGGATTGAGGAACTACTATTATCTAATAAGGGATATTTTCGCCGGCTTTCTGGGGAAGATAGCGTCGCAGATGAGCACGCTCAGGAAGATAAAAGGTAAATATGACCTGGTCGTGGGGATAGGAGACATCGTTCCCATCGTTTACGCGATGATCTCGGGGGCCAGGTTCATCTTCGTAGGCGTCAACAAATCGGAATATTACAAAAAACTCGCGTTCAATTACACCGGCCTGGAAAAGTGGCTTCTCAAGAATTACTGCAAGCTTGTCCTGACAAGGGACAAAAAGACATCTGACAGCCTGAAGCTGCTGGGGATAAAAACAAGATATGTCGGCAATCCGATGATGGACCTTGTTAAATCAGGGGCTAGGGGTCAGGGGCTAGGGGTTAGGAAATCAAAAACCATTGGCTTCCTGCCGGGGACAAGAGATGATGCGTACAAGAATATAGAGGATTTTCATAAGGTCGCATGGCAGATCGATCAGCAGGACAGGACGATCAAGTTCGTCATGTCATTCCCTCTGTCACTGGACAGGAAAAAACTTGCAGGCATCGACAGGCGGCCGGAAATCCGGATAACGGATGATTTCAACGAAGTGCTTGCATGTTCGGACGTGATCATCGGGCTGTCTGGAACGGGGAATGAACAGGCGGCCGGCTCCGGCCTGCCGGTCATCGCTTTCCCCGGCCGTGGGGCCCAATTCAATTTCAAGTTCGCGTCCGGGCAGAAAGAGCTACTGGGGGACGCTCTTTTACTGCTCCCCAGGGATTCGATGAGGATAGCGAACGAGGCCATATCCCTTCTTCATGACAGGAAAAGAAGGGCTTCGATGGGCAAAGCGGGCAGGACCAGGATGGGGAACGCCGGGGCCTCGAGGAAAATAGCCCGGCTTATCACAGGGGAATTAACGCTTAAGTAGCACGGCCACCGCGCATCCGTACTTTCTATTGTCAGTCCGCTTCTTTTTGTCGTATTCCAGGTCCTTCGAAGTGGGCACTTCTATCCACCCCTCATCGGACAGCTTGAAGAACTTCTGGGCTTGAAGGCGGAACCCTTCATGCCCTATTATCGGCGCCCATGTCCCGGAATCGTACTCCATTTCGGCGGTGTAGTAGCCGAGGCTGTCTTTCGTCAATATGGGAGCGCCGTTCCCCATCGGAACGGTGATTATCAGTTTCCCGTTCTTTTTCAATGCCGTGAGAAGGTTGTCCAGTACCTGCCTGTCAATGTCGATATCCCGCAGATAATTGACCTCGGATGAATGAAGCTTCCTTTCGAACGCGCTTTGAGCCATTGTCCTCGAGGGCTCGTCGAAGCCGATGTGCTCGATGGTCGATACGATGGTGACCGCGTCAAAATGATCTTTCGGGAGGTCCACCCTCCTCACGTCCCCTATCGTCACCGGGACCTCCATTATGCTTTTAAGCCATTCCTTTGGGTACCTGGTCTTGACCTTTTCCGGCTCGATGATGTCGACCGCTCTAAGCTCCACGCCGTACCTGTCCTTCAATTCCAGCAGCAGGCCGAGATATTCGGGGCTGGCGAATGTGAACCCTATATCCAGCAAAGTTTTGACCCCTTTGAGATGTTCGGCGGCCCAGGGGGTTTCCACGCATCTCTCGGTGTATTCCCTGCCGAAAGGCACGGAAAGATCCAGTTTTTTTTCGCCGGACAGGATCTGCTTGCTGTAATCCAGGACGGTCTGATGCTCTTTTTTAAGGCTCGCCATGAGTATAGTGGCAGATTATATCATCACCGCGGCGCCTTCCGCAACGGCAAGCCTGTTCAAGTTCGGTGGGACAACTCTGCGCATTTATGTTATGCTAAAGCCCATTTTTAAAAGGTATATCCGTATGCTAAACAAATTATTATCGAAGTTCTTCCGCCGGGATGCGGCTGGAAACGGCCCCAAAAAAGAATTGGTGTCAATAATTATCCCCACTTATTCAAGGGTCGACCTTTTATCAAAAGGCCTGGAATTGCTGACAAGGACGGCAAAAGACGGGACTTTTGATTATGAGATCGTCGTGGTGGACAACGGCTCAAGCGAAGGGACCAGGGAAAAGCTGGCCGCATTGTCGAACAAGTATCCCGAAATTAAGCTTATCCGGAACGAAGAGAACCTGGCATTCTCTTACGCGAACGAAGAAGGGGTCAAAGTTTCGAACGGTGACTATTACTGCTTCTACAACGATGATGTCATGGCCGTAAAGCCGGACTGGCTGAAGGAGATGCTGCGCTGCATGAGGAGGCACAGTAAAGCCGGCCTGGTCGGTGCAAAACTGTTGTATCCTGACGGCACAATCCAGTCCGCCGGGATAAGTTTCCACAATAACGGGAACCCCTTTTGCGTCCACAACGGGGAAAGAGGCGACCACCCTGATACGCGCAAGGAAAGACAGTTCCAGGCGGTTTCCTTCGCCTGCGTCCTGGTCAAGAAAGAAGCATATGACAGGATCGGCGGATTTGAAAAACTGGGCCGCAAATTCGAGTACTATGCGGAAGATTTTGATTTCTGCTTCAGGGCAAGAGAAGCCGGGTATGAGGTCTGGTATTGCCCGAAGGCGGTGATGATACACCACTGCGGCTCCACATCAGCCAGCGAGGTCACAAAGGAAAAGACCGATCAGTACCGGAAACGGTTCACCGAAAAATGGAAGCACAGGATCATCGCGGAATATGATTGAACATGTGGAAAAAATAGCGCATTTCACCGTAAGATACCTCAACCTTTCGGAGACCTTCATCCACGAGCAGATAAGGCTCATGAAAAAGTACGAGCCGGTCATCTTCACTTTTGACAAGCGCAACCTGGACAGGTTCCCCGCAAAGAACATCTATTCGCTTTCCGACCTCCCTTTTTTGAGACGTCAGGAGGAGGGGTTGAGAAGTGTGTTCGGAAGGTCCTCCTATTTCAGGGGCCTGATCAAAGAACTTGATATCAAGCTCATGCACGCGCACTTCGCT
>CAZSXD010000001.1:0-5837 GCA_964611075.1 uncultured bacterium | reverse complement strand
TCTGCAATTCAAGAAGTACTTCAATATCCCCCTCCTGACGAGCTTCTACGGCCTGGACCTTTATAAATTGACCGGCAGTCCGCTGTACAGGCTGCAGCTTAAGCGCCTGTTCAGGCTTGGCGATCATTTCACGGCATACTCAAGCGTGATGGCAAGGAGGGCCATGGAGCTGGGCTGTCCCCGCGAGAAATTGACGGTGCTCACGGTCGGCATAGACCTTGACCGGTTCAAGTTCAGGGAGCGAAAGCCTTCAAAGGACATCAATGTCCTCTTCATCGGAAGGCTTGTCGAAAAGAAAGGCTGCATTTTCGCAGTGAGGGCTTTCGCAAAATCCTACCGGAAACACAGGAACATCCGCTTCACAATAGGAGGCGACGGCCCTCTCCAGGGTGAGATAGAGACCGAAATTCGCAAACTTGGCATTGAGAACGTCGCAAGGATGATCGGTCCCGTCCGCGACACGTCGGCCGAACTTGAAAAGGCCGACATATTCATATCTCCGAGCGTTGTGGCAAGGAACGGCGACGCCGAAGGCGGGATAAACGTCGCGGTGCTGGAGGCGCTCGCCTCCGGCCTCCCCTGCCTGGTCACGAAGGAATCCCAAAGCGACGCCGTATTTGACGGCGAAACCGGTTTCGTCGCAAAGGAAAGGGACGCAGACGACCTTTCCCGTAAACTTGATACTTTGATAGAAAACCCCCAATTAATACCGAAATTTGGTATAATTGGCCGCCGGAAGGTGGAAAAACTCGACTCAAGGGTACAGGTCGGGAAACTTGAGGAAATTTATAAGGACCTGATACGGAAATATGAACGCTAATTACTCAAAAGAATTCAAAGACGCCAATGTGCTCGTGACCGGAGGCCTCGGCTTCATCGGAAGCACCCTCGCCTACCGGCTGGTGGATCTGGGCGCGAAAGTAACTCTTGTTGATTCCCTCATCCCCCAGTACGGCGGCAATATCCATAACATTTCGGGGATCGAGAATAAGGTAAAGATAAATATCGCCGATGTGCGCGATGAGCACAGCATGAACTATCTCGTCCAGGGGATGGACTACATGTTCAACCTGGCGGGCACGCTCAGCCACATAGACAGCATGACGGACCCTTATACGGACCTTGAGATAAACTGCCGGGCCCAGCTCTCGATACTCGAGTCATGCAGGAAGTTCAACACGAAGGTGAAGATCGTTTTCTCCGGGACGCGCGGCCAGTACGGCAGGGCCGAAAAGCTGCCTGTCACCGAAGAACATCCGCAGAAGCCCACCGACGTCAACGGCATCAATAACATGGCCGGCGAATGGTACCACATCCTTTACAACAACATATACGGCATAAGGGCCGCCAGCTTAAGGCTGACGAACACGTTCGGCCCCAGGCACCAGATGCACCACCACAAGCAGGGCATAATCAACTGGTTCATCAGGCAGCTGATAGACGGCCAGAAGATAAAGGTCTACGGGGACGGGAAGCAGATACGCGACACGAATTACGTGGATGATGTGGTGGAGGCGCTGCTGCTCTCCGCCGCTTCCGACAAAACCAACGGCGAAATATACAATATCGGCGGAACCCCGATAAGCCTTCTGGACCTGGTCAAAAAAATGATAGAGATCAACGGCTCCGGCTCTTATGAGCTCATCCCCTTCCCCGCCGAAAGCAAGAAGATAGAGATCGGGGATTACATCGCAGACCATTCGAAGATCAGCAAGGCCGTGGGATGGGAGCCCAAAGTGTCCGTCGAAGAAGGCATAAAAAGGACCCTCGATTATTACAGGAAGAACAAACAGCACTACTGGTAACAAAGGAGCATAACTTGATCCCCATTTCCGACGTCACAAGACAATATCAGCTTATCAAGAAAGAGATCGACTTCGCCATCCAGGACACGCTCAATGAGGGCTGGTTCATCCTGGGAAGGCGGGTGGAGAAGTTCGAAAAGGAATTCGCCGCCTACTGCCAGACAAGATACGCCGTCGGGGTGGGATCGGGCACGGAAGCGCTTCATCTCTCGCTTGTGGCCTGCGGCATAAAGGAAGGCGATGAGGTCATCACCGTCCCGAACACGGCCGTCCCCACTGTCTGCGCCATCACGTTCGCCGGCGCCAAACCAGTTTTCGTTGACATCGATCCGGATACTTTCAATATGGACCCGGCTCTGCTCAAGAAAAAGATCACTAAACGAACGAAAGCTATAATTCCCGTCCACCTCTACGGCCAGTCGGCCGACATGGCTCCCATACTCAAGACCGCGAAAGAACACGGCCTTAAGGTCATCGAGGACGCCTGCCAGGCCCACGGCGCTCTTTACAAAGGGAAGAAAGTCGGTTCCTTCGGGGACCTCGGAGCTTTCAGTTTCTACCCGAGCAAGAACCTGGGATGCTACGGCGACGGCGGGATGGTGGTCACGGATGACGCGAAACTATTTGAAAAAGTATGGCTTCTCAGGAATTACGGCCAGAAAGAAAGATATATACACATCACAAAAGGCTTCAACAGCAGGCTTGACGAGATACAGGCGGCGATCTTAAGCGTAAAGCTCAAATATCTTGACAGCTGGAACGACCGCAGACGGAGCATTGCTTCCATGTTCGATTCGATGCTGAAAGGCTCGAGGGTAATAACACCCGTCGAAGCGCCGAATTTCCGGCACGTGTACCATCTTTACGTTATAAGATCAAAAAATCGAGATAAGCTTCAATCATATTTGAAGGAAAAGGGTGTTCAGACGAACATTCATTATACCATTCCCATCTATCTTCAGAAAGCTTACCGCGACCTGAAGGTCAAAAAGGGTTCCCTGCCTGTTGCCGAAAGATGTGCGAAAGAGATAGTTTCGATCCCCCTCTACCCGGAAATGACCGATAATGAAGTGAAAACGGTCGCGGATGCCATCCGCGGATGGAACGGCGATTGATGGAAAAGGCTGCGACGGTCCTCGGAGAGGGCTCCCAGAACCCGTCCCCACGTCAGGGAGCGGTCCAGACAGGCGTGGAAGAGGCGACAAAAAGGTTCCGGAGATATTCCCCCGTCGTATTTTCATCACACATGCCCGAGAGATCTGACGAAGAGACCATCGACGGCGTGCGCAATGTCCGTATCAGGTGCGGCTACCCGGACAAGCTCACATTCCCCTTCTATTCCTTCCGGTCCCCTTTCTTCTGCTACCTGGATAAGGTAGCGAGGTCCATCCGGAAGGAAGGCATCAGGATCGTTCACGTAAGGAACAGGCCGGTCTACATGCCCTACCTGCGCAAGGTTCTGGGCAGCGGCGTTAAGCTCATACTCCACGAGCACAACCAGAACATCGCCGACATGCTGACGGGGAAAAAGGCGGCGGAGGTGCTTGACTCCATCGATGCTTACGTCGCGGTCAGCAAATTTACGCATGATTACGAGATAACGAACAAATATCCGCAATACAGCGGCAAGTCCCACGTGATACTGAACGGCGTCAACATAGAGAAGTTCCGGCCTGTCTGGGACAACAGGGGAAAAGCCCGGGCGTTAAGGGAAAAACACGGCGTGAGCGGCTCAAAGAACATTCTGTTCACCGGCGCCATCAGGGAAAGAAAGGGCGTACATAAACTCGTCGAGGCATTCAAGCTTGTGATCAAAGATCATCCCGACGCAAAGCTCATCATCGCGGGAGGGACCGCGGACAACCTGGAAGCCGCCGATCTTTTCGCGCGGAATTTAAGGAAAAGCGCCGAAGAGGCGGGCGGCAGGGTCGTTTTCCTCGGTTATGTGCCCGCCGACCGCGTCGAGGAAGCATACCTTCTGGCCGACATATACTGCGCCCCTTCCATCTGGGAGGAGGCTTTCGGGCTCGTGTACGCGGAAGCTTCCGCATCCGGCCTCCCCGTCGTGGCAAGCAGGCGCGGCGGGATACCGGAGATAATAGAGGACGGGAGAACGGGACTTCTGATCAACGATCCCGAAGACCCGTCCGAAATAGCATCGAAGTTGAATTCGCTCCTCTCCTCTCCTGCCCTTTGCGCGGATATGGGAAGGGCTGGAAGGAAGAGGATGGAGGATCATTTCTCATGGGACCGTGTGGCAAAAGAGATCGAGGACCTGTATGACCTCGTTCTTTTGAAAGGATAAGCTCATCACATGGCAAAATACCTTATAACCGGAGGAGCGGGTTTCATAGGATCGAACATCGCAAGAAAGCTCGTTGAAGACGGCCACCACGTGAGGGTCATCGATGACCTTTCATCGGGAAAACTGGCAAACCTGGACGTCATCAGGAAGGACATCGATCTTATCAGGGGCGACATAAGGGACAGGAGCGCCGTCCGGAAGGCCTGCAAGGGCATGGATCACGTCCTCCACCACGCGGCACTTCCTTCCGTAAAAGGCTCCATCGACGATCCCGCCGGCACAAGCGATGTCAATATCAACGGGACCCTGCAGGTGCTGACGGCGGCAAGGGACGCGGGCGTGAAAAGGGTGGTCTTTGCTTCCTCCTGCGCCGTTTATGGGAACGCAGCAAAACTTCCCATCAAGGAAGACGCGCGTCTCGATCCGCTGTCGCCTTACGCAGCCTCAAAGGCTGCCGGCGAATTCCTGTGCAGGGTGTTCACAACAGTGTACGGGCTTGAGACCGTTGCCTTGAGATATTTCAACGTTTTCGGCCCGGGACAGGACCCGAACTGCGAATATTCCGCCGCGATACCAAGGTTCATCGAAACGGTGAGCCGCGGCGAACGGCCGGTCATATACGGCGACGGACGGCAGACCCGGGATTTCGTTTCCGTCAACAACGTCGTGGCCGCGAACATCCTTGCGGCGACCTCAAGGAACAGGGGCATCGTCGGCGGGACGTTCAACATCGCAACCGGAAAAAGCCTCTCCGTCAATGAGCTCCTGGGCATGATACTGGACATTTTGGGGGCTGATGTCAGGCCGGTGAACAGGGCCGGAAGGCCCGGAGACATCCGGCGTTCCGCGGCGGATATCTCATTGGCCGGGAAACTGCTGGGATACAGGCCGAAAGTCGGCCTTGAAAAAGGTTTAAGGGCTCTGATAAGCTCAATGAAAGAAGAACGGTAAATGGTCAAAAAGATAGATATCATAGTGCTCAATTACAACGGGGCGGAAGTGCTCCCGCAGTGCCTCCCCTCGGTCGTTGAGGCGTCAAAGCGGTCCCCCGTCCCCTGCCGGGTCATCGTTCTTGACAACAAAAGCGACGATGACAGCGTCGGATACATAAGGCGCAGCTTCCCATCCGTAAGGATAGAGACGGCGAAGGAGAACAGGGTGCTGTTCTCATACAACGACCTTATCCCCAAGCTCGACAGCGACGTGGTGATACTTCTCAATAACGACGTCAAGGTGACCCCCGGTTTCATCGCACCGCTTATCAAGCGCTTTGACGATGACAGCGTCTTCGCCGCGGCGCCCAAAGAGCTGGATTTCCAGGGAAAGTCCCATATAGGAGGCATGAACAAAATAGGGTTCCATTTCGGCATCATGAGGGCGGGCCCCTACTACCGCGAAGACGACCCCCGGCTGGAGAAGCCGGGTTATACGTATTACAGCGCCAACAGCGCTTACGACAGGCGGAAGTTCATCGAGCTGGGGGGCTTTGACGACATCTTCTATCCTTTCACGTGGGAGGACACCGACCTGGCCTACAGGGCATGGAAGTCCGGCTACAAGTTCGTTTACGAACCCTCAAGCCTTATATACCACATGGAAAGCTATACTTTCAGGAAGGAAGGCGGGAAAATACGGGGCAGGCGCGTAGTTACAAGGAGGAACTCCCTTATTTTCACCTGGAAGAACATCAACGACCCTGTCCTGCTTGCGTCCCACATCCTACTTCT